>JAFANK010000041.1 GCA_019232725.1 Vulcanimicrobiota bacterium
GTCTCGCTGAGCGGCAGCGCAACACTGACGAATAACTGCACGACGACGGTCGTGACGGGCAATTGGACGATGAGCGGCAGCGTCCAATACACGATCGCTCCGACCACAAAGACACATGCCGTCTACGTGCTCGGCACGAGTGGCGCCACGTTCAATGGGACGACGAATACCGCCGGCTTCATCTATGCGGCGAACGGTCCGATCACGCTCAACGGCGGTGGCCATGGCGTTTTCACGGGCGTGCTCTATTCGCCGTACTCGATCACCATGAACGGCGGCGGCTCAGCGACCTTCAACTATGATCCCGTGCAATCGAACGTGCCGTTTCCCAGTCCGAACGTCGTGCTCGTCTCCCAGTGGGAGTATTAGGGCCGGCTTTTTATAGGCTCAGGTAGGCTTCAAGTTCCCACGGGTGGACCTGGGTGCGGTAGGTCTCCCATTCGGCGAGCTGCGCTTCACGCAGCCGGTGGTAGCTGTGGTCGCCGATCGCCGCGCGCATGACATGATCTTGGTCTAGCGCCTGGACTGCGTCATAGAGCGACAGCGGTAGCTGCTCCACACCCATTGCCGCGCGTTCGTCATCGCTCAGTTCGGCGACGTTGATATCGATGGGATCGCCGGGGACGAGTTTGCGCCGAATGCCGTCCAACCCCGCTGTGATGATGCACGCCAGCGCTAAGTAGGGGTTGCACGATGGATCCGGCGACCGCAGCTCGATGCGCGCTTCGCCGCCTGCCGCCGCTGGCACGCGCACGAGCGCGCTTTTAGCCCGCTGCGACCACAGGATGTAGGACGGCGCATCGTACCCTGGAACGAGCCGCTTGTACGAGTTGATGGTCGGATTCGTGACCGCCGTGAATCCGCTGGCGTGTGCCAAAAGACCCCCGACGTATGCGAGCCCGGCTTCCGACAGGCCGGCGGCGTTGTCACCGGCAGGGTCGGACAACACGTTGCGTTCGTCGCGCAGAAGACGCTGCGAGACATGCAGACCGCTGCCATCCTGGTTGACGAACGGTTTGGGCATGAAGGTGGCGTGCAGACCGTGTCGCGCGGCGATGGTCTTGACGACCACGCGTGCGGTCGAGATCGCATCTGCCAGCGCAAGCGCTCCAATCGGACAGAGATCGATCTCGTGCTGTCCGCGGGAGACTTCGTGGTGCGTCGCCTCGACGCGGATGCCCATATCCTCAAGCGCAAGCGCGACGTCGCAACGCGCGGCATCGCCGCGGTCGATCGGACTCAAGTCGAAGTAGGAGCCGCGATCCGAGGTGGCGGTCGAGGCTCGACCATCTGTGCTCTGCTCGAACAGGAAGAATTCAAGTTCAGCGCCTGCCTCCGGTACAAAATCATCCCGTGCGGCCTCTTCAATCATGCGCCGCAACGTGCTACGCGTGCACCCCTCGAAGGTCGAACCGTCAGGATTGTGCACGTCACAGAGCAGGCGTGCCTCGACCGGCTGGCCTGCCACGAGCGGTAGCAACGCAAACGTCGCCGGGTCTGGTGCCAGATACATGTCTGATTCTTCGTGGCGCACGAACCCTTCGATGCACGAACCATCGAATGCAATCGTGCCCTCGAGCGCCGTATCCAACTCACCGATCGGGATCGCCACGTTCTTGGTCACCCCGTGGATGTCGTTGAACTGCAGCCGCACGATGCGCACGCCGGCGTCTTTGGCACGTTTCACGAGGTCGCGCTTACTCATGGCTCTCCTCGCGAGGGTTCATCTGGCGAATCGCAAGCGCTGCGCGTACGGAGAGTTGTCCCTTGGGCGTGCGCAGATCGATTTTGAGGATCTGCGAGATCTGGTTGAGCCGGTAGAAGATGGTGTGACGGTGGACCGAGAGACGTTCGGCGGCTTCTTTGACGTTCTCACCCACATCGAAATACAGCTGCAGGGTGGCGAGGAGATCCGTCTTGTGCTTGCGGTCGTACTCGACGAGCGGTTCAACGAGCGAATCTGCAAACGCGACGAACGCCTCGCGACTGGCGCCGCCGTGTAAGAGCGCATAGATCCCGAGGTCAGGGTAAACCGCAACGCAGCCCTTGCCGAAAAGGCGCCGTCCAAGTGACAGCGCTAACCGCGCTTCGCTAAGGCTGCGCGGCACATCGAGTAGGTCGGGATGAAACGAGCCGATGCCACAATTGATCGACCCCGCGCCGAGGCCCGGCAGAAGATCTCGCACGGCATTAGCCGCCGCCTGACGAGCACGCGTGACATCGACCTTGTGACGCACAGGGAACAGCGCCACGACCTGGTTGCCCGTGCTCGTGAGTGGGCACAGCGCATCAGCCGGCGTCAATGCCTGCGCAAGCATTTCGTTCCATGCCGGCGGTGCCGCATCGCAATCAAAAACGCTCGCCACAAAGGCCGGAGGCATCACGACGCCTGCAGCGTGGGCTTGTGTCTTGAGATCGGTCGTGTCGGCGATCTGACCGCTCAGATATTGATCCCAGAACTCACGGCGTGCCTGACCTCGCCCTGCGCCGCGCCGCAGGCTCTCGAGTGCAGCGGCGCTTGCGATCACGCGTAACGCCGGGCCGAAATCGGCCTTGCTCTTGCCGCGCACGAAGAGCGTGATGTAGCCCGCCCGCGTTTCGCCCTCTGCGCTCGGAATCGCGGTGCAGAGCGCATGCAGCGACCCCGAAATGGCAGCTTCCACAACCGCGCCGTTGCGAACCGCGCCGCGAGGCTCGCGATAAAAAGTCGAAAAGGATGCCGGCAACGGGCCGGTAGCGCGTCCGCTCTCCGCGGAGGCGAGGTGTCGCCACTGATCGTCTTCGACCAGTACCGCACCGCCGCTGCGTTGTGCGAGCAGTCTAGCAATGGCGCGCAGACCACCGCCGCCTGCGATAAGGCGCGCCGCTTCTTCGCTCAGCGCAGCAAGTTGTTCCGCCGTCATTTCTGAGAGACAAACATCCTCGTGCGGCGGCTTTCGCGTCGAGTTGACGCACTCCCGCGGCAGAGGTACAATCGTGTGCAAGACACCTCGTTAGGTGAGGCGTCGACGCGCAGATAGGCTGCTACCCGGAAAGGTCGAGAGACCCCAATGGGTGACCAGGCATCGCCGAAATAAGGCGATATCTAAGCCGGCTAAGTCCATGACTTTATGGCGCGTCGTGCCAAAGCTCTACGGATGAGGCAGATGGCGACAACCGTCGAACGCGCACCCGTGCGCAAACCGAGCTTCTGGCGCTCGGTTTTGATGTTCTTGTCGGTCATCGGACCTGGCATCATCACCGCGAACGCCGACAATGACGTCGGCGGCATCACGACCTATTCGCTCGCCGGCGCGCAATTCGGCTACTCGCTGCTGTGGCTGCTCATCCCCGTCACGGTGGCGTTGCTCGTCGTGCAAGAGATGTGCGCTCGCATGGGAGCGGTGACCGGCAAAGGTCTTGCCGACCTCATCCGCGAGAATTTCGGCGCCAAGGTCACGTTCTGGGTGTTGCTCGTGTTCGTGCTCGGGGACCTCGGCAACACGGCATCGGAGTTCGCAGGCGTCGCCGCCGCGGCGCCGATCTTCCAAACCTCGATCCCCTGGCTGTCGAAGTTCGTGCTCGTGCCGGCAGCTGCCGTGTTCGTCTTCATTGTGGTCACACGCGGCAACTACCGCTTCGTCGAACGCATTTTCTTTTTTTTCTGCTTTGTCTACCTGTCCTATGTGATCAGCGGTTTCCTTGTCCAGCCAGATTGGCACGACGTGGTGCATCAATTCCTCGTTCCGCACTTCACAGCGACCAACGCCTACATCCTCATGGCGATCGGCGTCATCGGCACGACCATCTCGCCCTGGATGCAGTTCTACATCCAGTCGGCCATCGTCGAGAAAGGCGTCAAGGTTTCGGAATACCGCTATTCACGCATCGACGTCATCACGGGCGCGCTGTTCACCGATTTCATCGCGTTCTTCATCATCGTCGCCAGCGCCGCGACCATTTTTATTCACAACCAACACGCGGCCCCAGGAGCCCAGATCAACATCACGGATGCCGGCCAGCTCGCCGCGGCGCTCGAGCCTTTGGCCGGGAAATTCGCCTCGATACTCTTCGCCATCGGCCTGCTCAACGCGGCGGTGTTCACGGCGTCGATTCTGCCGCTGTCGACGGCCTATTATGTATGCGAGGCATTCGGGTTCGCCTCTGGCGTCGAGAAAAAATTCGGCGAGGCACCGATCTTCTATAGCTTGTATTTGGCATTGATCGTCATCGGCGCGACCGTCGTCTTAGTACCAGGCGCACCGTTGCTGGCGATCATCTTCTATTCACAAGTACTCAACGGTGCGCTGTTGCCGGTCGTGCTGATCCTCATGCTCTTGCTCATCAACAATCGTGCGCTCATGGGCGAGTACACCAACTCGCTTATTTTCAATATCATCGCATGGGCCACGGTCATCATCGTCGGCGCACTGACGCTTGTGTCGACGGTGCAGCTCTTCTTTCCCTCACTGGGCACCTGACGAGGAGCCGGGAGCCACAGCCTTGCCGCCGTGCACGTGCGGTTTGGAGCGGGATTTTCCGACGCGCGGCAACATCTTGCGAAGTTTCTCGGGCAAGAGCACGTCGACGACGTCATCGACCGTGACGATGCCTTGCATGCGACCCTCCGCATCGACGACTGGGAGGGCGACAAAATCGTATCGGGCGATGGTCGTGGCGACTTCATCGCGCGGCGTCTTGAGATCGACAGTGACCACGTCGTCGACGGCGATCTCGGTGATCTGCGTGTGCGGGGGCGCGGTGATGAGCTCGCGCAGCGAGACGACGCCCAAGACGTGTTCGCTCTCGTCGAGGACGTAGATGTAGTAGACGAGCTCGGCATCTTCGGCAGCCTGGCGGATGTGTTCGAACGTCTGGGCCACGTTGAGTCCGGGCGGCACCGACAGGTATTCTGTGGTCATGAGGCCGCCGGCCGTCTCCTCCGGATGTGCCAACAGTTCGCGGATGTCTTGTGCCTCCTCGGGCTCCATGAGCTGCAAGATCTCTTGCTGTTTGTCTTGATCGATCTCCGAGAGCAGGTCGGCTGCGTCATCGGGCTCCATGTTTTCGATGATGTCCGCAGCCTGATGTGGATGCAGGTCTTCAAGGATCGAAAGCTGCGTATCGACCGGCAGTTGTTCCAGCGCATCTGCTGCGGTCTCTTCATCGAGCGACCCGATGAGCGACGCCTGGTCGCTTGCGGCCAAGTCTTCGATGATGCCCGCGAGGTCAGCGGGATGAATGCGGTCGATACGGTCTTGCGTAACGCGTAGACGCACGGCGCCCCCCGGACTGTCGATGCCCAATGGCTGGACGGCATCCCAGGAGATGAGCGATGCGCCGACGCCTGCTTTGGGCATGCGGTCGAGCATGCGATCGCCGAGGCGGCGCAAGCCCATGCGACGCATCAAGCCCGGCAGACCGACATCGACGGCGATGACACGCAGGTAGTCGCCGGCGGGAGCGAGCTTTACGTCGTTCACGCGGACGACTTTATGGCCGTCCACATCGACGATCTGTTTGTCGAGCAGCTCTTTTTGCAGCAGCAGCTCATCGATAGCCGTTGGCGCGCTCGCGCCCTCAAGCGGCCGTTCGCCAAGAGTGACCTCACGGGGTGACATGGAGACAACGCTTGAGAAGGGCGCGTAACGGACAACTCCGTCGGTTCCCTTCACATACAAGCCGACGACGGGCGGAAAGCGCTCCGAGCCTGCAACGGCGATATCTTGGACTTTACCGATACGCGATCGCTGCGTGCCGGTGAGCAGCTCGACGTTTTCTCCCACTAACTCGCTCGCGAATGCTTCGTGAAGCTCCACGTCCTACCGCCGTCAACGCCGCCATCGTTTGGATGCTGCGGCTCTCGAGTTGTGCGCTTATGCTTCTCGGATAGACCGGTCGAGCACCGCCACCGCGTGGTCTATCTGCGTCCGGTCGACGACTAGCGCCGGCGTGAAGCGGATCGCGGAGAAGCCGGCCGGCAGCAGCATGAGGCCATGCACGAAACACCGCTCCAACACGCGGTCGCGCCGGCCGCTATCGTGCGCACGCGAACGCCGGTCACTGACAAAGTCGATTGCCAGCATGAGCCCTTTGCCGCGTACGTCCCCGATGCAGTCATGGTGTTCCTGCAACTCGCGCAGCCGGGCAGCGAAGTACTCGCCGAGCTCGGCGGCACGTTCGACGAGCTGTTCCTGTTCCATAACATCGAGCGTTGCTTTGACCGCGGCGAGCGCGATGCCGTTGCCACCGAAGGTGTTGGAGTGGGCGCCCTGCACGCCGAAATCGAGGTCGGCGTCGAGGACTTGTGCCGCAACCGCAACGCCAGAGCCTACCGCTTTTCCCAAGGAGGTGCAATTCGCGCTGACCCCATGATGTTCGATCGCGAGCATCTTGCCTGTCTTGCCCATGCCGGCTTGCACTTCGTCGTCCACGAACGGGATGCCGTATCGTTCGGCGACGTCACGAATGATGCGGATGAACTCCGGCGGCGGCACGATGTAGCCGCCCTCGCCTTGGATCGGCTCGACGAACAGCGCCGACACCTCATCCGGCGGAATGAGCTGTTTGAAATAGAGCTCTTCAAGGATGCGAGCGCACCAGATGTCGCAGCTCGGGTACGACATCTTGTACGGGCAGCGATAGCATGATGCGTACGGCAGGTGATGGACGTCAGGGATATTCGACGTGAAGCGGGCGCGTTGTGCGACCTTGCTGGCGGTCATCGCGTT
>JAFANK010000281.1 GCA_019232725.1 Vulcanimicrobiota bacterium
CAAGACTTTCCCGAGGTCGACAGAGCCGGCTGGTTTGACCTTGCGACTGCTCACGAAAAGATATTGCCTGCGCAGCGTATCTTTCTCGACCAGCTCCAAAAGCTCGTCGCTGAGTAGAGAACTGAATCTAGCCGGAACTCTTCGGACGCATTTGTTTAGGAAGCTTGTCGGTAGGCACGAGCATCGCGGGATTCTTGAGCGCCCTCCACTTCGCATTCGGGGCGGGCGGTAAACTATCCATATGTTTGAGGAAGACGGCAACTTGCCACACTTGCGTGTCGCTCAGCGTGTGTCCGAAAGCCGGCATGCCCGTAAGGCGAATCCCGTGGTCAACCTTCCAATAGATTTCGCCTTCCGGATCATCTTCAACGCCGTGTTTCCCCAGTAGTGGCGCCTTCTGATACAGGCCGAAGCCTACGGTCGATGACCGGCCATCGGCGGCCCCATGACACACAATGCAGTTGTCCCCATAGATCTTGATTCCGGCATTGAGCGTTTCGTCATTCGCGGGAATGGGCGCCGCGCCAGAAGGCGCCTCTCGTGCAATCGTCGCCTTCAACGATTGGCGGGCAGCCCAACGCTCGAGTTTGCCCGGCGTGCCATCGGCATTGGCCGGTATCAGCGTACCGGTGATAACCCCGACGTAACCAATCACAAGAAAGACTGCGACAACCGCCAAGACACCGAGGAAGAAACTTTTCACGCTTCCCATCCTTGTTGAATTTGAGGGTTCTGCCGGCGGCCTTCAGGCCGCATCGCCTCCGAGCCTCCATATGACGACACGTCAGGCCAACGACAGACGTGCAGCCTTATGAGGATGTGATGAGAACTGCGCTTCGCGACCAGTTTCTTCCATTTACTCGCGAATAAAACGGGGGATACGCTCGTTGATGTGAGCAGCCATAGGCAGGAAAGCCGCGGTGTACGCCTTCCCCTGGGCGGGAGGAAAAAAATGACGAATCTCATCTGGCGGTTAGGGGCTTCCCTGGCCGTTTTCGTTGCAGCCAGTTGTTGGTGTCTGCCGGCGTTGGCCGATGACAATGCGGGCGTTGCTCGTATCAGCCTCATCAATGGCGACGTCACGGTAAAACACGGTGACACAGGCGACGCTATCGTTGCGGCGGTCAACGCCCCCGTGATGGTCGGCGATTACCTGACCACTGACGGCAGCGCGCGCTCTGAAGTCCAGTTCGACAATGCAGACTTCTTGCGCGTTGGCTCCTCTGCGCAGTTACGCTTTATCAAACTTGACCCAACGGACGACCAAGTGGAGCTGGCAGCAGGAACTGTCGAACTGCGCTCCTTTACGGGGAGTCAAGCCAACCCCACGATCGACACCCCGTCGGTGGGCATTCGACCAGACGAGCCAGGCAGCTACCGCGTCACGGTGACGAGCGACGGCACAACGCTGCTCGCGGTGCGTTCCGGCCGAGCCGACCTCCTCACGCCGCAGGGGACGCAAACCTTTTCAGAAGGGTCGTCGGTTTCAATCAACGGCACGCTGGCCAATCCCCAGATCGCGTCAACCGAAGAAATCGCCTACGACAGCTTCGATGATTGGAATCAACAGCGCGATCAGTACGACGACGCGTCCGTTGCAAGCGACGATGCAAGCTCCGATATCGTGGGCTTAGATGATCTCAACAACGACGGTCAATGGGTCAACTCACAGCAGTATGGGAGCGTGTGGGTACCAAGTGGCGTCGGCCCTAACTGGGCGCCTTACCAGCAAGGGCGCTGGGTGTGGGAGCCTTACTATGGATATACGTGGGTAGGCTACGAGCCGTGGGGCTGGGCACCGTATCATTACGGCCGCTGGATTTACGAGCAGCCTATCGGTTGGGCGTGGTATCCGGGTCCACGATACGTCGCGCCGGTCTGGCAGCCAGCATATGTCGCGTTCATCGGCACTGGCGGTGGTTTCTCGTTCAACCTTTCCTTCGGCAACGTGGGATGGGTGCCGCTTGCACCGGGCGAGCCGTATTATCCGTGGTACCGTCGCGGAAACATCAACAACGTCACGAACATCACAAACGTCACCAACGTCACGAATATCACGAACGTCACCAATATCACCAACATCACGAAGATCTACAAGAACGCGGGTAAGCCTGGTGGGTGCAACGTGGTCGCCGTGAAAGACTTCAAAGGCGGAACCTATCATTACTTACCTGCGGGCAACTTGCATAACGTGGTCGTCGCAAGAGGACCTTTGCCGATAGAGCCGACCAAAGAAAACTCGCACTTCACCGGCAAACCAGCAGCGCCGATTGCGATCTCGCCGCGCTTCAAAGGGTTGCCAGCGCCAAAAGGCCTGAACCCCGTAACGGGCACGTCAGGCGACAGTCACATGCACGTGCCTTCCGGTGTCGGGGCCGCACATCTCACGCCCTGGGATCGCTTCGCGGGCGTTCGTCAAGGCACGTCACCCACAGCACCGTCAAGCCATACCACTGCCGTCTCACAGCCATCGCGTGCAAACAGCACCGTCGGTCATGCGCAACAGGCTGAGCTGTCGTCGCCATGGGACCGTTTCGCAGGGCGGAGCCAAACGACGGAGAGAACGCCCGCGTCGCAAACCCACGCCGTAACTTCTGCTGCAGCCCATACGGTCACAGCTAAGGAAGAGTCTGCACCCGCTAAGCAGACGCCGTCCTCAGCCTGGGACCGCTTTGGATCACGTTCAACTACCGCAACTGGCCAGGAACAAGCAACGGGGAGAGCGCGGCCATCGGCGAGACCGTTTGAAAGTGGTTCGCAGCCTTCGGCGATTAGTGCTCACCCCGTGAATCGCACTCCAATGCAAACGCAAACCGAGCGCTACCCGAGCTCATACGGCGTGCGTTCGAGTGCTCACTACGTGCGCGAACCCTCAAGTACTCGAGCGACGCGCACGAGTAGCACTGGTCGCACGCGTACCAAACAACAACAGCAGCCAACACACTCGTCCTGAGTGCCATAGAGATGCCCGGCGATTTTCACCGGGCATCTCTTCACGGGCCGGTCTTCGCCCATTGCTCTGACGCATAGCAACATACTGACAGAAAAGTTCGTGGGTTGCGGTATAATCTGCCAGCTTGGTGCCTTTTGTTTTCAGACTGACAGGTTGCGTTCAGGTTTGCCGAAGAGGTCAGCATGGTTGTGCGCGCCTCCGAAGTGACCTCACGCGAGCTCCCCGCTGTGTTGCGTACGCTGAAGCGTGAGGCGAAGGATCAGACCTCGCTGTACGTGGTCGTGTGCATCGACGAGCCGGCCGAGCCTGACCAGTCCAAGAAACTGGCAGCAATCGTCGATCAGGCGAAATCGCTTAATGGGGCCGAGCTGCCGGTAGCGGAGCACTTGCGTGTGGGCGATCTGATCGTGGATCGCGAGCGCTTTGAAGTCACGCGTGGTGGGCGGCGGATCCATCTTTCGCTGACCGAATTTCGGCTGTTAGAGACGCTCATGCGCAATCACGATCGCGTGCTCGACATCGGCTATCTCGCGCATGCGCTCTTCAACGGCCAGCCGATGAGCGCGGCCTGCAATATTTTGTGGGTCTACATCCACCGGCTGCGCCGCAAAGTCGATCGTCCTCCGTGTGAGGCGCTGATCCAGACCATTCGGCGCCGCGGCTACATGCTCAGGTCGCCGGAAGCCTGGTCGGCATAGCCTCGGCCAATTGCACCGCACCGCCTTTGTCAGTGGGATGCTGGCACTATCGGCTTTGCCGGCGTGCCAGGCTGTGAGCCCATCGCGTGCGACCATTGCTGGCGTCACGGTGCCGGATAGCGCTCTTGCGCGCCGAGCTACCCAGATCGCCCGCGCGGCGGAGCCGGTCGAGATCTTCAACCATTCAGTGCGCACCTATCTGTTCGCTGAGTTGATAGCGCGGGCCAAGCGGCTCCCACACGACCCCGAGCTTGTCTACGTCGCGTCCATCCTGCACGATACCGGCATGTCGCCCGCGCATATGAGCGCCACGAATCCATTCGAAGTAGATGGGGCCAATGTAGCGCGCACGTTGCTTGCCGAGCACGGAATCACGGACACTCGTTCCGATCTGACGTGGGATGCTATCGCGCTGCACGATAACGGCGGCATCGCCCGGCACAAGCAGACAGAAGTGATGTTGGTGAATGCGGGCGTGAGCGCTGATTTTGGGGGCTATCTCGAGCTCCTGCACCGCAATGACGTTATCGAGGTCTTGCGTGCCGCACCGCGCACGAACTTCGTCGAAGTGTTTGTGAACGCGGCTGCTGTTGTGGCGGCGCGTAAGCCGCTCGCAGCGGCACACTCCTTCGTCGCCGACGTCGGTTATTGTAAGGTTCCAAAGTTTCATCTGCCGAGTTTTTGTGACGCGGTGAAGACCGACCCGTTCGCCGACTACACAACTTAAAATTCATTCGCGTCAACTTCATGGCACGTGCGTGGCACAAACGTGACAGTTGTGTGCGTGACGCGATGCCCGATCACTGCCCACTTTGCGCCACGCACTTTTTGCGTGCGGGAAAATCTGGCACACATTCGCATAACAAGAAAGTGATGGGAGCGGTGGCATACCCGATGCGTCACCGCGCATCATCGCTCATAAGAAAAGAGGAGGACTTCATGCGAATGATCGGGATCCTCCGCATCGCGCTCTTGACGCTTTCCATCGTGGTGATCCAGGCAACGTGGACACTGGCTGGCACGACTGGGAGCATCGAGGGCAAGGTGTCGGATCAAAACGGCAACGGCCTCGCCGGAGCCAAGGTCACCGCAGCGTCGCAGGCACAACATCAAACCGCGACGACGGGAACCAACGGCTTCTACGCGATCCTCAATCTCTCTCCAGACACCTATTCAGTGACCGCAAGCAAAGACGGGTACGACACCGCCACCGTCTACGGCACAACGGTCGTCGCTGACCAGGCCACCGCAACGGATATCAAACTTCGTCAGACGGTCAAGACCCTCGGACACGTCACGACGACGGCGACAAGCTCGGTCGTGAGCAAGACCGTCACGGGCGACCTCTACGCGGTGAACGCGGCGTCGATCGCCAAGGCACAGGGCGCCTCGGGTGGCGCCGAGACGCTGTACAGCCAGAACAGCATCGTCGGCACGCTGCCCGGCGTCAACCGGTATGCAGTCGGCTCAGGCCCAGGCTACGGCGGTCAAGGGCAGATCAGCATGCGCGGCGGCTCGCCCGATCAAGTCGGCTACGAGCTCGACGGCATTCCGTTGAACCGTGGCTTTGACTTCTACAACGGCACCTCGTTCAACACCAACGGATTGGCAAGTCTCGAGGTGTACACGGGCGGCGCGCCGGCCGACGCAGGCCGTGCGATGTCCGGCTATGTCAATGAGGTGATCCAGCGTGGGCGGTATCCGGGCGGCGCTGATTTCACGGCAGTCATCGGCAGCCCGCTCTATAACCACACCGTGCAAGCAGACGTGTATGGAGCGACGCCGGATAATCACTTCAGCTACTACGTCTCGACGCTTGCGTCGAACAACTACGTGAACTTCGGCGATCGCAGCAACCTCGCCAACACCTCCTACACGGTGCCGGCGGGCGACCCCGGGTGCGGCGGCTTCAACTACGGCTTCGATTACTTCGGCATCGCGCATGGCGTGCCGCACGTGACGGCCGGTGGAGCGCCTCTCAACTGCGCGGTTCCCGTCACGCTCAACCAACCGGCCTCGCAGGCGGCGTATGCGTCCACGCCATACAACGCCCTGCGCGACACGGCGGCAAACTTGCACTGGACGTTCGTGCATAACGGCCTCAACGACGATTTGCAAGGCCTCTACGTCATCGGCACAACGGACTCCACGCCGTTTGGGATGTACGGCACCTACGGTGCAGACCCATCACAGACAACCGAGTTCGAGACCGGTACGACGGTCGCCCCGAACGGGATCATCGAATGGCCAACCGGCGCTTTTTACAAAGGTGCAGTTGGCCAGCCGTATTCCCGCAGTTTGCTCACCCCGCTCACCTGGCCGACGTCAGGCGGCAGCGTGACGAACTGCCCTGCCACGGGCGGTGTGAACGGCGCGACAGGTCTGCCCTTCTGCGGCGGCGAGATGCCCTCGAACTTCCAAGACAACCAAACGACGCAATACGCCATCGAGAAAGTGGCGTATACACACTCGCTGACGCAGTCGTCGTTCCTGCGCGTGTACGGGTACCAGATGTACTCGGCCTGGACTTTGAACCAGCCGATCAACGGGTTCGTCGGATTCTCGTTCTACCAGCTCCACGACAACGCGACCGGTGCTGGCCTCAATTACCAGAACCAGATCAACCAACAGAATCTGTTGAAGCTTACTGGTGATTGGTCACGTGACCTGACGCTCCGCTACAACTACGCACCGCAAGCCGTCTCGGGACCCACGTGCGCTTCTGGCGGTGCGGCCGCACCGTGCGGACCGGGCACGACGCTGACCTCGGTCGGCATCCCGTTCAGCACGTGGAATAACGTGACGCCGCTCGACTGGGACGGCATCCTCCAAGACACGTTCAGGCCCAACGACAAGATGCAGTTCGACGTCGGTCTGCGCTGGGATGAGTTCGGTTACCAGCTCATGCCGCAACAAATCACCGGTCGCGACGGACTCGCGTATCTGAGCGAAGAGGTCGACGGCATCTGCCTGGCGGGTTTCAACTACTCGGCAAGCGATCCGAAGGTCCTCGGCCCGAACGGCAACCAGAACTGTTCGCAGCTGCTGCTTCCGGGCGCCGCGCAGAACCCCGCGGGACTCGCAAAGGTCGCGCCCGGCGGATTTGCATGGAGCAACCCGCCGAGTTTCAACAGCTACACCGCGCTCAGCCCGCGATTCGGCGCGACGTTCAACGTCGACCCGAGAGACGTAGTTCGCTTCTCAGTCGGCCGCTACGTCCAGGCTGCGAATTCTGCGTTCCAGCAGTACACGAGAAATCCGGCCTTTGGACCTGGCGCTGGCACGACCTTGCTCAACAACTTCATGACGGGGTTGGGCTTCGGGGCGTACCACGACATCCTGCCGGAAGACAGCACGAACTACGACCTCTCATTCGAGCACGAGTTCAACGGCGGCTATTCGGCCAAGATCACGCCGTACTATCGTGACACGCGCAACCAGATCCTCAGCATCCCGTTCAACCCCGCGTCGCCAAGCTTCGTCACCGGTGACAACTTCGGCAACGCGCACATCTCGGGATTTGAGTTCACGTTGCAGCGTCCAGTTGCGGCTGCAAGCGGGATCGGTGGAACGATGAACGCCACGTTCACGAACTCCAAGATCCGGTTCAACGTGCCGCGCGGCGGTACGACGTCGTTCATCAACGTGATGAACGGTACGTCGGCAGCTAGCTGCTCGACGCCGATAACGCTGGCCAACGGTACGGTCGGATTACCGAACACCGGTATTTGCGGCTACAACAACGCCTACGGTACCAACTACGCCATGCTCGACCCGAACGGGTACTACGCACCGTCGTTCGTGATGGCACCAACTTCAATGACCCCATCCTATGATATTGCGTGGAATATCAATTTCACG
>JAFANK010000353.1 GCA_019232725.1 Vulcanimicrobiota bacterium
CGCGCGTAGGCGCTCTAGAACGAAATCACTGATACGCTCCGCCATCGTTAGAACTGCAAGTATTCCCTGCGCATCGTCGTTTAAGCCAAACAAGCGTGGGTAGAATTCGGCTGGCCCGGCTGCAGCGAGACAGAGAAGTCCAATGAAGGGGTGGCCCATGAAGGCAAAGCGGAAAGCGCGTATGGCGGAGCGAGATGTCAAAGACGCGGCGTCAGAGCTGAAGTATCGGACCAAGGCGGGGGTCGAGCGTGGCAAGCGAGCCGTCGCGGGCGGCGCTATGACGACACGCCAGAAGGCGACATCGGTGATCAAGGAAACTGGCGATCGCGTGGCTGCCGAAGCAGCTCGTGGTCGACGTAAGCTCAGAGAAGAGGTGGAGTGATGAGCATACTTGCGTGGATCGTCGTCGGCATCATAGCCGGCTTTTTGGCGAAGTCGGTCGTGCCCGGCGAAGGGCCCGGGGGCGTGCTGGGCGACATGGTGGTCGGCATTGTCGGTGCGCTTATCGGCGGTTGGATCTTCGATTCGTTCGGCAGCTTTGGCGCGACCGGTCTGAACCTCTGGAGCATCCTTGTCGCTTTCGTAGGCGGGGTCGTGCTCTTGCTCATCGTGCGGCTCTTCACGCGGCGCGCCCTCGCCTAGCAAGTTCATATCATGTAGAGGTGGCACTTCATGCGCCACCTTTGGGGGCGGCACTTATGTGCCGCCCCTCTGTCTTGGACTCGGCGACGTTTCTCAGCTCGGAACTGGCACTAGCCGACCGCCTGTTACGTTACCAGCGCAATGGGGAATAACATGGATGACCCTAAGGAGGGAAAGATGCGAAACGTTATCATCGCGCTGTTTTGCGCGGCCGCAATCACCGAGGCGGTGACGGGAACGCTCGTGCCGGCGAAGGCCGACACCAACATCTGGACGGGCCAAGTGATTCACGTCTCCACCACCAACATCAAAGTGGAGAACCGGGAAGGACAGCAGACGTTGAGCTTTCTCGTCGTGCCACACTTCAAACAGGTCTTCTCCGACGACGGCAAGACCACGGCGCAAATGGCAACGCTGAAACCGGGCACATGGGTGACCGTATACTATGACCAGGACGCACTAGGCGCGCGTCACGCCGACAAGATCGTCAGGCTGAGCACAGGCCAGCAAATGGGGTCATAACGGATTTGGGGTGGGCTCCGAAAGGCCGGCGCTACAGCGTCGGCCTTTTCCTTTTGCGCCGAATCCTTTTTTCAGACGTTGGCCGGGATAAGCCCTAGACGCGCGCCGACCTTTTCAAACGCACGCAGCGCGGTATCCAAATGGGACCGCTCGAGTGCGGCGCTCATCTGCACGCGGATACGCGCCGTGCCTTCAGGCACGACCGGGAAGCCGAACCCGGTCACGAACACGCCCTCCTTGAGCAGCTGCTCGCTCATCTGGATCGCAAATGCCGTTTCCCCTACGATGATGGGAATGATCGCGCTCTCGCCGGGCAGCGGCTTGTAGCCGAGCGCGGTCAATCCTTGGCGGAAGTATCGCACGTTCTCACGCTGCTTGGCCAAAAGCTCCGGGTGTGCTTCGAGTTCCTCGAGCGCCGCGAGCGCCGACGCTGCGACGGTCGGCGGCAACGCGTTGGAGAACAACATCGTGCGCGACCGCTGGGTGAGCGTATCGATCAGGCTTGCAGATCCAGCGACAAAGCCGCCGGCCGCACCGCCGAGCGCTTTGCCGAGCGTGCCGGTGAGGATATCCACTTGTCCAGTGAGTCCGTAGTGCTCGATCGTGCCGCGCCCGGTCGGGCCCATCACGCCCGTACCATGGCTGTCATCCACGATCACGACACCGTTATAGCGCTTGGCCAGCGCAACAATCTGCGGTAAGAGCGCCAGATCGCCTTCCATGGAGAAGACGCCGTCGGTGATGATGAACTTGGTCATGTCCGGTGGCAACGATGCAAGCTTGGCCTCGAGATCGGCCATGTCCGAGTGCTTGTAGCGCAAGCGCTGCGCTTGGGTCGCGAGGCGACAGCCATCGATGATCGAGGCATGGTTCAGCTCATCTGACAAAATCGCCGTGCCCGCGATGGCCACCGTTGGGATCAGCCCCTCATTCGCCGTCCAGCATGAGACGTATGTCAGCGACGCGGGCATGCTGAAGAACGATGCGATCTTCTCTTCGACCTGTCGGTGGATGTCGAAAGTGCCGCAGATAAAACGCACGCTCGCCGTGCCGGCCCCGTACTTTCGCAAACCTTCGATACCCGCTTCGACCACACGCGGATTGTCCGCCAAACCCAGGTAGTT
>JAFANK010000355.1 GCA_019232725.1 Vulcanimicrobiota bacterium
GCGTGCCAGCCGCGGCAGGCGGCGAAGCGCGCATCGAGCTGCGGTCGCCGGATCCATCGTGCAACCCCTACTTAGCGCTGGCGTGCATCATCACAGCGGGGCTCGACGGCATTCGGCGCAAGCTCGTGCCCGGCGATCCGATTGATATCACCGTCGCCGAACTGAGCGATGATGAGCGGTCGGCGATGGGCGTCGAGCAATTGCCGCTGTCGCTATTTGACGCGGTCCAGGCCCTGGACCAGGATCATGTCATGCGCGCGGCGATCGGCGACCACAGCTACCACCGGCTGCGTGAAGCGCAGCTCGCCGAATGGGAGACCTACCGCACCCAGGTCCACCCGTGGGAACTCGAAGCCTACCTGAGCCTTTAGTGCACGGCCCGCGCAGCGCCTTAGTGTTCGATGTATGAGAGAACCGTGACGATTGGTTGCCCGCTGCTAGGGAAGCTCAAGCCGCTAACATAGTTGATGAGAAAGTCTCCAGCGTTCGTGACGTTGCCGCAGCCGGTGCTATAGTTGCACGTATCGCCGTTGCCTGCAGCAACCTGGCCTGTGACGCCGCTGGTTCCGCTCAATGTGATGTTGCTATACGGCGCGTAGACGATACCAACAGATTGGCCCGCGCCGCTCATGGTGAAACCGCCAGTGCCCAACAGCATGAGGACCGACGTCTTTATCCCAGGCGTCACACTATAGTTGAATGCGCCGGCACCGGTGACGTTCCCATTGATCACGACGGTCGCGCCGTTCTTGTTGAGGAAATTCAGGGTGCCAGCATAGGTTATGTTGCCGTTGATATAGACGGTGCCAGTACCGTTGATGGTTATGTTGGTTGTGCCCGACTGCGTAATGTTGCCGTTCACATATATGTTGCCGCTGCAAGCCGACGAGCTCGCACAGGTCGACAAAAACGAGGCTGACGTCATCGTGGTTCCAGTCTGTGCAGCCGCTTTCGCGGCGTTGGCGGCATTTGTGACCTGGGCGTTGGTCGGAAAAGAATACATCGGCTGGCTCGTCAGCGTGGCTGTATCGGTTAAGGTTCCGGCGTGGCTATTCGACCCATGAGACTCCATCGGACCCTGGACAGTGACGGTCCCGGATTCGGTGAAGTTCCCGTTCGAGATCGCAGCCGCGTCATTGTTCGAGGGAGGGTTGTCGGCGTTCAGGGTGACCGTCCCTGAAAACGTGCCATTGCCAGCTGCATCAAGCGCCCCCGGGGGCAGTACAAGACCGCTCCCTGGTGCCTTCACGATGGCTTCCACATATGTGGTCTCTCCGGTCAGCGCAGACGTCGCGCTGCCGTACACGAACGATGTGCCTCCAGGTACGCTCAGCGAAGGGCTACCCGAGGCCGGGTCGGTTACACCCGTCACCGTGGTACCACCCAGGAAATTATTGTAGCCAACGCACGAACTATAATTGTAACTCGGCCCGCCCGTCCCTGATGGTTGCAGGCTCCCAGTCGTGCACGTGCCGCTGGCAGTCGTTGACGTCTGGTCGAGCGCGTTCATGGCGGCATCGAGGCCAGCTTCAGCCGTATCGAATGTTTGGTTCTTTTGCTGTTGATCGCCGGTGTTCGACGAGGTCGACGAAGCAGCTTGGAGAAGCGTGACGCAAACCACCAACATCAGCCCGATGAGAAAAATGGCGGTGATCATCGCCACACCGCGGTCATGGTGCTTGCAGCGATACGTTGCTGACGACCCGTTAGTTGCGCGCATAGGTATCGCTCTCATAACTCGTTTTATTCGTTCTGCCATTTTCCGTTCCGTTCGCGACAAGCTTGAGGCCAATGACATGCTGCGCGGAATTGAAGTCAGTAAGCAGCTGTCCGACGTGCGGCGCCGCAACGAACGGCGTCGTTGTCGCGACCGCGGTCGACACCGCGGCCTGCACCTGCACCTGCGTCGGCACCGCGGGTGCTTGGATTGCGCTCGCAAACGGAACGTAGACGCGAGCGAGGTTAGATCCGCCTGACGAGCTCGTTGCAACAAAATACACCATCACGCCTTGCCATGTCGGCAAACCCGTCGTCGAGCCCCCGGTCGTGGAGTTGTAGCTGAACTGGTTGGCCGACGAGAGCGCCGTGATCACAGCGAGTGCCGGCGTCGTCGTGAGGGTCGAATACGTTTGCGTGCAGGTGATGGTACCGCTCGTTGTGCACGCCCAATCGCCCGAGATGTCCGACGTGCGTACGTCGCGCTGTAGACGGTAAAAACCCGACGTTATGCTCTGTAAGGTATCAACTTTTGATTGGAGTTTGTTCGGCGCGTTCACCACTGGCGCCATCAGCGCGACGCTAAAGCTGAAGAGAAAACCCAACACAACGGTGACGGTGAGCAGCTCGGCAAGGGTCGTTCCCCGCTGCCGTGACTTACTGCTGCGTGACATAGCTCTCCGTCGTCAACTGCCGCGTGAACCCGTTGATCGTCCAGCGTGCCGTCACGCTGCACGTATATTGTTTTGAACTGGAACCGCCGGCACCAGTTTGGGTGCATGTCGCCGGCACCGTGGTAAAATCGAAGCTCCCCGGAGAACTATTGGCGGCACCAGTGCCCTGATTCGACTCGCCAGCGTCCAGTTGGATCGTCGGCGGCGTGGGCATGGAGCCACTTCCGCCGTTAGTCTCCCAGTACCGCAGCGAATCCATATATTGTTGGGACGCGGCTATGGCCTGCATCCGGTCTGCGTTTTGATCGACGTTGTTGAACGACGAGGCAAGCGCGCCAAGCGTTCCCATGGTCGCAATCACGAGCACCACAACTGCAAGCAGCGAATCAATCAGCGAAAAGCCGCGTTGGTGGGGAATACCTCTGACGAAGCGCACTCTCAAAGATACCTCGGTACGGAGCAACCGCCGTGTTTAGCTCACTATACCTCACTCATCGTCGCACTCGGAATGCTAGAGGACGAATTGTGTGAGGCGTCACGGGCTGGCCTGTGACGCGCATCAACGGCGGCTTTACGACGCGGCGGTGATTACGCGGGAACGTCGCTGCGTGTAATATCGCCTCGTATGGCTTCGCGTAGGCGCGCGCTTTCGACGGCCATCCCCGCGAGCTGGGCGAACACCTCGATCGTGCGGATCGTCTCGTCGCGAGGCACACGGCGATCTTTAGGGTCGTCAGGCGAAAGCACGCCGATGAGCGCACCGCCCGAATCGAAAATGGGGAAGATAAGCAGGTCGTTCTCGTGCCAATCGCCGGGTTGGATGCGCGGCAGCTCGAGACGATCGGGGTGTCGCGACACGCCGCCGGAATGGTGCAGCTCCATCGGCACGTAGTAGAACGTGTCGCGCACACGCGTCGCGGGGGTCATGTCCTTGAGCATCTCATCCGATGAGACTTCGCCGCCTTCAACGCCTTTGGGATAGCCGATCGCTGCGTGGCGTACGTATACGTCACGGGTCGGATCGTGAAGCAAAATGGTGCCCGCGGCGAAGCCGAATGTGTCCACAGCGACCTTGAGGATGCGGTGCAACATAGCTTTGAGGTCACGCTCGCGGAAGATTGCAGCCGTCAGCTCGAGGATGCGCACGAGGCGATCGGCCTGCAGCCGGCGCTCCTCGGCCAGCGCCTCAACATCGGCGTAGAGCCGTTTCATCTCCACGTTTTGCTCTGATAGCGTATTGGCGCGGCTCTTTTCGGTCGTCACGATGTGCACGTTCTCGATTGCGGCCGCGGCAAGGCGCGCGAACAAGGCGATGTTGTCGACCGTGTCGTCAGATGGTATCGTACCGTCGCTCGGCGCATCCGGGATCAACAGTCCGATCACCTCGCCGGAAGAGCTGCGCAACGCGAAGATCAGCGTGTCGGCCTCATGCCACGCGCCCTGCGCAAGCCGGCGTTGATTGACGTGTTCGGAGTCGTAACAGATCTCGGGGTCAGTGTACCACGTCTGCCGTTCGGCGGGCGCGTAGTACACGGATGGACGAATGGCGAAGCGCTTATCCATTTTGAGCTCGGCCAGTGCGAACGGCACGCGCCGTTTGCGCAGCAGCTGGTCGGCTTGCGGCGGATAGCCGCGGACCACAGAATAGAGGTACGATTCGGTTTCCCGCTCAGCCACCAAGATCGCGCCGGCGCGGAAGCCGAAGGATTGCATGGTGACGTCGAGCATGCGATCCAAGAGCGCATCGAGGTTGCGCTCACGCAACAGGCTGACCGCCAACTCGGTGACTTTTTTCAGCGTCGAAGCCTGATTCTCGGAGCGCACCCGGATCTCGGCCTGGGCTCTATACGCCGTCTCCAATTGTTCGCGCTGCGACGTGAGCGCCTCGTTGCGCATGGTGACCGCGCGGACGAGCTGACGGACGGCGATCACGCTCAGCCAGACCATGCTCACAGCGAAGAGCAATCTCGCCAGTTGCGGTTCGTTTGCCGGCGCCACGCGATGGAACGCGAAGGCGACGAGCAGCACCACGGACGCGAGACTTCCAACAGCGATCGCGCCCACCAACCGCTCGCGGACGCCACCCCACAGGACTGGGATGAGCAGTGCCGCCCATATCTCCGGCATGTCGGGCAGGTAGAGCAAAACGGGGACGGCGAGCACGATCGTGTCGGCCGCCAACAACATACGTCCAGACCATAGGATTTGCTCAACGGTGGTCGCGCGCCGGACAAACGTGGCGGCGACGACGCCCTGGGCGAACCACACAATGATGATCGCCGCTTTCAACCACATCGGGTACCGCCAGGGCAGAAGGGCGAAGAGCAGCGTGGCGATGCCGATCGTGAGCAAACGCGCCTTAAGCACGCTGCTCTCAAGCCAGCGTGCTTCATCCACAGGCGTACGAAAAGACGTCTCGGTCATCTCAAAACGCCACCTGCATGAGGTGGTGATAAGGTTATCGGCAGGATCCGCCAGTCGCCGGAAGACGGGGCACGCCCGTCAATGCACCGTTCAGAAGCCGTCGAAGCCGACGGCGACTTTGCCGTCGGGATGCACGATCGTCGGGACCCGAAGGCCGCCCGAAAGACGGCGCATCTCTTCGCGCGCCGTCAGGTCGTGTTGCACATCTACCTGCCGGAATGCGACCTTACGCGTGCGGAAATCATCCATCGCAGCCGCGCAATACGGGCAGCCGGGTTTGGTATAGATGGTGGTCTCTTCCACTGAAAACGCCTCAAGGGGAAGGTGCGAGTCGCAACGGCGGTGGACTTGCGCCGGATGAACATCATTTCGACCCCGAACGCCCCAAAACCCGTTGCCGCTTACGGTCAAGCGATTGAAGCAAACGGCTTCATCTTCTGCTCGGGTCAGGTCGGTCTTGATCCGGCCACAGGACAGCTTGCACCCGATCTCAGCGCTCAGGCCGACCAGGTTTTTCGCAATCTGAGCGCCGTGCTCGCCGCAGCGGGGTCAGGCTTTGACCGCGCGGTCAAAGTTTCGATCTTCCTCGTCGATCTCACGCAATTCTCCACCGTCAACGCGATCTACGAACGCTACGTGGGTACGCATCGACCTGCGCGCACGACCGTCGGTTGCGGATCGTTGCCGCTCGGCGCGTTGATCGAGGTGGATATCGTCGCGGTGAAGTGAGACCCTACGGCCTTAGCGGTACGCGGGACCGGGTGACTGTTGGTTTTGCCCGGGTTGTGATAGCCGCGCCTGCATAGCGGCAAGCTGCTGGCGAGCCTGCGCGTTATCCGGTGCTGCAGCGAGCGCGGCTTTATACTGCTCAGCGGCGAGATCGTACTTATGCTGCGATTCGTACACGACGCCGAGGTCGAAATGCAGCTCGGGGCGATGCGGTGCGATGGCGATGCCTTTGATGAACGCCGCCTCCGCGAGGTTGAGCAGGTTATGATTGAAATACAGGCTGCCGAGATTCTGGTACGTCTCGCTGGCGCGCGGGTCAAACTGCAACGCTCGCTCGTAGAGTTCAACCGCCTGCGTGAAATTGCCAAGGTAGTCGTAGGCGACGCCAAGGTCGCCGTACGCAACGGCCGAGTTGGGCTTGAGGGTCAACGCGTGCTCGAGCTTCGTGATCGCGCCATTATAGTCTGACTGCGCGATCAGCTCGACGCCCCAGTTGATCCAAGCGTTGGTGTATCCGGCATTGTGGGCGATGATCTGGCGATATTGTTCGATCGCATCGCTGTGCCGGCCGAGCTCGCCATAAACCATTCCGACGCCGTTATGTGCATCGTCATCATTGGCATCCAGCGTCAGCGCCTGCTGAAACTCAACCATCGCCGGGTCGTATTTCTTCTCATAATAGTAGACCAGGCCCAGATCGAAATGGGCGGTAGGTTCCATCTGCGCGGTCATCAGGTTGCGGCGCTCTTCTGCCTCAAGATCGGGGAGACGGCCCTCATCGATATAGAGCCGGATCAGATTGGAGAGGCCCTCTTCCAACGGCAAGCTCGCGCGGAATTCAGCGATGGCGGCGTCGTACTTGTCCTGGGCTGCATAGACACCGCCGAGTTTGTTGTGGACTTCCTTGTCATTCGGGCTACGCGAAAGGACAAAGCTGTATGCGGCTGCCGCACCCGCGTAGTCACCGGAACGGTAGTCGACATCGCCCAAGAGCTTGTGCAAGCCGACGTCGCTCGGATAAGTGACCAGTGCTGCCGTGAGCATCGCTTTTGCGTCGGCGTTGTGGCCTGCGTCAGCCTCGGCTTGGGCGCGCGCGAGCAGGGTTGCTGCCGATGCCTGCTGGGCAGTGGTCACCGTCTGGCCATCCG
>JAFANK010000003.1 GCA_019232725.1 Vulcanimicrobiota bacterium
CGCAAAGGCGGTGTCGCGCAGTGCATACATCACAAATGCGCCTATGGTGCCCGTCGCCCCGATGAGCGGCACGGCGGCGACGCTGGAAAACGCGGAGCGCTCGGGGTGCTCCGCGAGCACTGGCGAATTCTGCGTGGCGTCTGCATCGCGGTGCACGAGCCAGGTCGCGCCGAGGATGGCGGGAGAGATGAGCGCATCCGACGACAGCGGAATGCGGCGCGCGTTGACGCGGGCCGCGAAATTTGCATCGGCGTCCGCTTGCGCGGCGATGCCGACCGTGCCGTCCGCCGGCGTCAGCACAACTGCGATGCAGCCCACATCCAGGATCGCGCTGATCCCATCAACCGCCGACTGCAACACGCGCCGTGTGTCGGCCTCGCGCACGCACGTGGCTGCTAGTCCAAGCAGACGAGCCTCAGGCTCGAACCGCTCTTCACCCGGGCCGTTGCCGGGAATCACACGCATGTCGTGTCGCGCCCCACGTCTTCTTTCAGCAACTCCATTGCCGCTCGCGCTCGACCGTCGAGGTGTCGTCCGCGCACGGCACGAACAGCGGCGTTCATGGATGCCCGCGCTGCCGTCTCATCGTTCACCGAGCTCGTCGCCACACGCGACGCCGAAGCTCGCGAGCTTCCATTAGACCGGTCGTGCCTGCTCATCTCCGCGGTCTACGATCCCGAGCTCGACGTCGACGCATACCTCGCGCGTCTGGACGAGTTCGCCGCTCGCGCCCGCGCCACCGCTAGCGGAACCGATTCATATGCAATGATCGGCGCCGTTCTTAACGCGCTCTTCACTGAAGGCGGTTTTCACGGCAACGACCGGGCCTATGACGAACCCGCAAACAGCCTGCTGTCATCAGTGATCGAACGACGCACGGGCATCCCGATCACCTTATCCATCGTCCTGATGGAGGTCAGCCGGCGCGTAGGTCTTCCGTTGCAGGGCGTAGGCCTTCCTGGTCACTTCATCGTGAAGTTCCCGGACCCGACCAGTGCGCTGTTCATCGACCCGTTCCGCAACGGCGCCATCTTGGACGTGCCGGCCTGCGTCGGCATCGTGGAGCGCATCTACCGCGGCCGGCTAACTTGGCGCGATGACTACCTCGCACCGCTGACCAGCCGCGGAATCGTCAAACGCGTGCTGCTCAATCTGAAAAACTCGCTGAGCGGTGCCAAAGATTATGCGGGCGCACTGTCCGCCATTGCGCTGCGCATGGCGCTCGATCCCGACGATGCCACCGAGTTGCGCGATCGCGGCATTCTGTTCGCTCGACTGCGCCGCTACGACCGCGCCATCGACGACCTTGAAGCCTATCTGCAACGCTCGCCCAACGCCGGCGACAGCGACCACATCCGGACCACCGTCCAGTACCTGCGACAGGAGCGCAACTCGTAACTTCATGGATCAATTTCAACGCCGCCGCGAGCAGTTCGTCACGCGCATGGGCGACGCGGTTGCAATTTTTCCCAGCGCGCCGGAACTCGTGCGCTCGAACGACACGGGCATTAGCTACCGGCAGAACAGCGACTTCTACTACCTGACGGGCTTTGACGAGCCGCAGAGCGTTCTGATCCTGGCTCCTGGCCATCCCGAGGTACGATCGGCCCTCTTCGTGCGCGAGGCGGACAAGGACAAGGAACGCTGGAGCGGCCGGCGCGCGGGAGTCGAGGGCGCAAAAGCTCGCACGGGCGTGGACGCCACGTATCCGATCAGCGAGCTTGCCGATCGGCTGAACGGTTTTTTGGACACTGCGGCGCAGCTGTATTATCCGTTCGGTGTGGATTGCGAACTCGATGAGCGGATGCTGCAGCGAATACGAACGTATCGCACGACGCGAGCTCGCTCGGGCGCCGGGCCTGTCGGCGTGCTCGATCCAGCGACGATCCTGCACGAGATGCGTCTGTTCAAGTCCGCAGCCGACGTCGCCGGCATGCGGCGCGCTGTCGAGATTTCGGGCGAGGGGCATCTTGCCGCCATGCGCTATGCGCGACCTGGCATGCATGAATATGAGGTTGAGGCGATCGTCGAGTACGTGTTCGCGCGCAACGGCGCGCAGTCGCCGGCCTATCCCACGATCGTGACCAGCGGAAAAAATTTAAGCATCATCCACTATGACACCAACCGCGATCCGATCCCGAATGGGTCCCTCGTCCTCGTCGACGCAGGCGCTGAGGTCGACTATTATTGCGGCGACATCACGCGCACGTGGCCGATCTCCGGCAAGTTCTCTGCGGAGCAACGCGAGCTGTACGAGATCGTGCTGGCCGCCAACGTAAAGGCGATCGAGCTGTGCTTGCCCGGCCGCACCTTCAACCAAGACGTCAGCGATGCTGCCCAGCGCGTGCTTGTTGAGGGGTTGATCGGTGTGGGACTGCTTGCGGGATCTGCCGACCAGCATCTCGAGCAGGAGACACACAAGCGGTTCACCATCCACCGCATCGGGCATTGGCTCGGTGCCGACACGCATGACGTCGGCTCGTATCGCGACGCAAAGGGCTGGCGGCCGCTTGAGCCGGGCATGGTGGTGACGATCGAACCAGGTCTCTATATTCCGGATGAAGCCGATGTACCGGAACGCTTTCGCGGGCTGTCGGTGCGCATTGAGGACGATGTGCTGATCACCGCGGGCGATCCGGACGTGTTGTCCGCGTCGGTGCCCAAGAGCTCGCACGCCATCGAGGAAGAAATCGCGCGAGGACGCGCGACAAGCCAAGCGCTCATCGCATGAGCGCGCTCGATTCCGAGCAGCTCGAAACCAAAGTCATCGCGTGGCGTCGCGAGATCCACGCTCACCCCGAACTCGGCTTTCAAGAACATCGGACAAGCGCGCTTGTCGAGCGCGAGCTGACGGCAGCCGGCATCGACACGATGCGCATGGTGACGACTGGAGTCGTCGGCACGATCAAAGGAACACGGCCGGGCAAGACGCTGCTGCTGCGCGCGGACATGGATGCGCTGCCGCTCGACGAGCGCAGCGGCGAGTCGTTTTCCTCAACGTCGCCAGGCGTCATGCATGCGTGCGGTCACGACGCCCACACCGCCATGCTGCTCGGCGCTGCCGTCTCACTTGCGGCGCAGCGCGACCGCATTGCGGGAACCATCAAGTTCGTCTTTCAGCCGGCCGAAGAGGGGCCGGGTGGCGCCAAGCCGATGATCGACGCCGGCGTGCTGGAGAATCCGAGGGTCGACGCTGCGGTGATGATCCACGTGTTGCCGCTGCTCGAGACCGGCGTCGTTGGCTGGCGCACGGGACCGATGATGGCATCCGCAGACGAATTCCGGCTTGAGATCGGCGGTCGCGGCGGTCATGCCGCGGCCCCGCATTTGGGCGTGGACACGATACCGGTCGCTGCTGAGATCGTCGGCGCGTTGCAACGCATCACGAGCAGAGAAGTGGACCCGCTCGAGAACGTCGTGCTGTCGATTGGCACGATCCATGGTGGTCAGCGCTCCAACATCATCGCCGACCGCACCGAGCTCACCGGCACCGTGCGCTGTCTGAATGAGACGGTGCGGACGTCGATACCGCAACGCATCGAACGGATCGCGCGCGGAGTCTGCGCGGCACACGGCGCCCGCTGCACGCTGCACTATGAGATGGGCTATCCATCGGTGCAAAACGACACGCGACTGGTAAACCTTATTGCAGACGTGCTGCGAGAGGCGCCGGATATCACACGTCTCGTGGAACTTCCCGCGCCGCGGATGGGCGCCGAAGATTTCGCATATTTCGCGCAAGCAGTGCCTGGCTGCATGCTGCGTCTCGGTGTTGCCCCACCTGGTGAACGAGATCCCGCTATGCTGCACGCCGCAGAGTTCCGTCTTGACGAACGCGCATTGCGAACGGGCGTGTCGGTGTTCCGCGAGCTTGCGTTGCGACTGCCCGCAATCGTGTGATACGGCTCACAGCCCCACTGCCATTGCTTTGCCGAACCTGTCCCTACGACGATAATACATCCAGCACCGCAAGCGCGGTTCTTGAAAGCGTAGGACAGCGTGGCAAACCAAGATCTACGGTTCCGCCGCCGTGTGACGACGGTTGGCGGCGAGAAGCCGAAACATAACCTTCCGGTCATCTTCGCACTTGCTGCGGCTGGTATCATCATCGTGCCGGCGCTGGTCTACACGGCTTTGCATCCCGCTGCCGTCAGCACGACGGTAAAACAACTGGCCCACGTGGCGATGCCGATCAAGAACATCGGGCGCGTCGACATCGTGGCGACGCGAACCACGCCGACGCCGCATCCGACGCCCACCCCGAGCGCCACCGCAACGCCTGGCCAAAAGAAGCTGACCGCAGCGCAGCTCGCTCACCTCGCACACCTCAAACGCGCCGCACTTGCAGCTGCGTTGCTGCACACGCGCAAGGTGGCGTCAAGCGGGGAGACCTCCGACGTCTCGTCGCGGACAACGCCTACCGAAAGCAGCTATAATGCTGAGACCACTTCAGTAGCGGCGACGAGCGCGCCGGAAACCACGACAGCGACAACGCAAACCGCGGCAACACCCGCGGCGGTGGCCGCTGCAGAGCAGCAGCCAGCTGCAGATGCGACGCCGGTGTATGCCCCAGAAGTCGTCGTCGATGCCCGATTCGTACATCAGGTACAACCCGACTATCCGGAGATCGCCAAAGCCCAGAACGCTCAAGGCACTGCGGTAGTCTTCGCAACGGTCGGGCCCAAAGGCAACGTCCTCTCGACGCACATCGACCAGTCGACGGGCAACAAACTGCTCGACCAGGCCGCGCTTTCAGCGGCTCGTGAAAGCAGCTTCGAGGCGCCGCAGATCAACGGCAAGCCGGCAACGGAGACCTATCGCCTCGTCTACACGTTCGCGCTCTAAACCAGCGCCGCCCAGGGATTTGCCAGCCTGGGGCAGCGCCGCGTAGCTCCGAGGGAGTCGCTCTTGTAGCGACTCCCTACTCGTTGGGCGTCATGCATCGTTCGAACGCTTCACCGCTCCACGTTGGACGCTTGACGTTACATGTGAGAGAGTGTATATTGATTGACTTCCACTGGAACGTAAACCTGAGCGCGAACAAGCTGGCCATTCTCTTGCGTGTGCCAGCAACTCGGCTCGGCGTCTTGTTCAAGGCCAGGCCAGACTATTGGATGAATCTGCAGCTAAGCTACGACATGATCATCGCGAAGGAAGAGCTTCTTCAATAGAGACTAAAGTTTGCTGCGTGAAAATCAAATCCGTTGTATTTCTCGCATTGACATCTCTCATGTTGAGCAGCGTGGCTGTGGATGTTCGCGCATCGGTGCCTGCTACAGTAAACGATTGCCCGTCGGCGTGGGCGTGGTTCGATAGAGAGCCAGGGTACGGCGTCACCTTGATGGCCGTGGGCGCTGGACCGCAGGCTTACGCTAAGCCGGCCGCACCCGACGCCCTCACAATGGACTTTGGCAGGGCGATGCACTACTACACGTCGTTTGGCCGTGGTTGTCTTGGTGGTTTCTACGACTCCGCACACAAAAGAGCTGCGCTCTACGCGTGGCATGAGCACTACGATGATACCGTCGTGTTCTACGTGCATCGACCTGTCAGCGGATTCACGGCAGCGAAGTTGCAATCGGTGCGCACTACCCGCGGCGTTGCGCTTGGAGCTACGATGGATCGCGTGGTCGCGATCGAAGGGCGTGGCACACGCACGGTGACCAAGACCGGTGCGCAGCTGTTGCGATACGAATGGCGTCAACCCATGCGGGGCTCCGGGTTAACGACGAACTTCTACCTCACGTTCCTGTTCGAACAGGGCCGGCTTGTGGCGATGGACTACGCGAAACGGGTTTGACGGGCTACTTCGCGGCCAGCAGCTCTGTGTGCCGGCGTTCGATGTCCGGATTGTCCGTGTGCTC
>JAFANK010000074.1 GCA_019232725.1 Vulcanimicrobiota bacterium
CGATGAACTCTGCGAGCAGCGCGGTCGAAAACGGCGTCAACGTCACCACGAATAAGAACCCGATATGCAGCCAGGTCAGGTTGCGATCCGCGCGCTGAAAAAGGTTGAGCTGCGCCTGCTGGCCGATCCAAAAAATGCCCACGGTCATAAATGTCATCAGATACGGGAGCAAGCGGGGTGCAAGCAACACGAGCGCGCGCCAGAGGTCGTGCTCGCCGTGCACGCTTTGGGCCGCCGGTACCCGCAGATCCAGCACGAGCAGCGTGAGCGCCACACCGAACACGCCGTCGCTGAGCGCTGCAAGGCGATCGAGATTTTCACCGGCGATGAGGTTGTAGTATGTACGCATGATCTTTGCGCCTACCGGGAGGAACGCGACGGGGTGACCGACGGCCACCCCGTACTTTTCAAGGCCCCGCTTTTGGACGCTATTGTTTCACGATATTGAAGACCATCGGGCCGTTACCTGTGACTTGCAAGATGGTGTCGGTCTTGGCCATACCACCGTGACGCACGCCTGCTGGAATGCTGATGAATGATCCCGGGCCCAGCGTCTTCATGCTCGCCATGTCGACGCTCGCCCCGCTGCCGAACATGAGCATGCCGGAAAGCACGGTGACCCGCTCTGAATCGGGGTGCCAGTGCAACGGTATTTTCGTGCCGGCCGGCAGCTTCAGCCGGGCCGTATAGAGCGACCCCGCCTTGGTTGGATCCCCCGTGAGGACCGCCATGGAGGCGCCGGGGATGTTGCTCACCGGCGCCCAGGTAAGGCTATCCGGCATGACGATGGTGGCAGACGACGCCGCTGACGACATATTGTCGGCCGACGCAGCAGTCGCAAGACTCGCCGCGGCGGCAAAGGCGAGACACACAGTCAAGAGCAGTCTCATTGAAATCACCTCTTTCAATAGCTCGAGCGCGGGCTCGGACAGTCGTTGCGTCCAAGCTCGTTGATTCCCTCGCAGGGCGAGGACCCCGTTGTGCAAAGTACGGCCTTCGTGGGCCGAGAAATCCGCATTTCCAAGGGGAGGTTCGAGGCGTTCTCCGATGGCGTGTTCGCCATCGCCATTACCCTGCTCGTGCTTGGTTTCCAAGCGCCCAAAGGCAACGAGGCGACTGCCGCCACCATGGGCAGCTGGTTGCTTCGCTTGTGGCCCCAGTACATCGTCTACGCGGCAACGTTCGTCACGATTGGGATCATGTGGTTCAACCATTATGCGTTGTTCCACCATGCGCGCCACATCTCGTACGGAGCGCTCGTCGCGAACCTGGCGCTGCTCATGCTCATCGCCTTCTTGCCCTTCCCGACATTGTTGCTCGGACAATTCGGGCTCGTGTCTACGCTGCTTTTCCTCTATAGCCTGTTGATGGTGCTCATCTCTGTGTGCTATGGAGCGCTCTATTACGTCGTAATGCTGCAACCCGGCGAACAGGGAAGCGTCGGCGGGTTCATCCGCTCGCGCTCGGCATGGAATACGCTCGGTCCAGTCGTGTATGCGATCGCGATGGCGGTGTCGTTCGTCAACCCGCTCGCCGCATTGCTCTTAATCCTGGCGATGGCCGTATTCTACATGCTGCCGATGACCGTGGCCTCGGCGCTGGCCGCGGGCGCTCGTGGCAGCACCGAGGAGCAATGAGCGCAGTATTCGGCCTCGTCATCGTCAGCGCAGTATTTTTGGTGTTCTGTATCGTGGTGATCAGCATGATCCGCTCGGCGCGGTCGGCGGCGCGCACGATTGACGACATGCGGCAGATGACGTCGTCACAAGCAACGCTTTCTCGAATGAGTCTCATCCTCCAACATAACGATCCCAGCACGCCGGTGGAACAGCTGCTGCGTCCTCTGCGCACGGTGGATCCTGCGTTTTCAGCAGCCGATTTTCTCGCGAATGCGTCAGACGCGTTTGTGCGCGTGCGTGGGTCACTTGGTGTTGATGCCACGTCGCTGCCGGTGACTGCCGCAATGGCTGCGCGCTTAGTGGAAGGGCAGCAAGCGCGAAGCGATGCGGGATCCGACAGCGCGATACATGACGTCAAAGTCGACCACGCAGCGATCAGCGCAGTGCGCGTCGACGAACGCCAGCAAGCAATCGACGTTCGATTCGACGGCCGCAACGGTGCCGTGGGCTTTGCACAGATAGCAACATTCGTTCGCCCCGCCGGCGCCACATCCGCAGCAGCGAGCCAGGACACGAACGTCGGGGCGGCAGGAGCGTCTGCGGTCGCGACGCCTCTGACGCGTTGCGCGCAATGCGGCGGCGAGGTGTTGCGGGGCGCCGCTGTCTGCCCATACTGTGGCTCGCGGTTGGACCAGACGAACGCTCCGTGGCTGCTCGATGCCATCGCTAACGCCGCACCTTCCAGCTCACCCGCGCCCGCAGACGCGAAGGGTATTGGCGCAACCATTGGGATGTTGATATCGGCGACCGCTGCTGGCGACAATAGCCCGACCACGATAGCGTTCGGTAAGAATCTTCGCAAGGCGGTGGATCAGATCGTGGCCGGCGACCCGAACTTCAGTCAGGAACGGTTTTTGAGCTGGGCCACGCAAGCATATCTTGCCCGACACCAAACACAAGGCTCGATCCTCTCCTTGCACAAGGCCGACATCTTCTGCGTTGTCATCTCGCAAGCAGCCCAGAATATACTCGTACTCTTTGTCTCCCAAGGCCACGACGGAAAAGAGCTGGTCGAAGCAGCCATATTCACGAGGCCGTTGGGCATCTTGACGCCTTCTCAGGGAACGCAAGCGATGCCGAGCACGTGCGCGAGCTGCGGCTCGCCGTTACCAGCAGGCGCGACGATCTGCGCCTCCTGCGGTACGCCGGTCTCCAATGAAACCGGTGGTTGGAAGCTCGAAACGGTGACGGCAGGCACGGCGGCGATCCAAAGCTGGCTGCAAAAGGGATGAACTTCCGCCAGCAGTAAAGCCCCAGCCCTGCAAGATGGCGCGCCGCCGCCGATAGTCGACCGTCAGCACGCAGCAGCCGAATGCCGTTGGTCCGAGCTTGAGCTGTTCTCGTTCGCCTTCGAACACGTCGTCATCGGGCCGAGTCGTGAACCAGACATCGTGGAATTGTACGGCGCCGGCGCTGACTTCGGGCACGCGAATCGCGTCGATGCCAGCCTGCTGTCCGGCGTTTTTCACGTAGCGCCACGACGGGTGCTGCTCGTGCCACTGCGTGACGAGCGCGCGCGTCGCAAAACTCGTGGCGCGCACTGCTTGAAGTCCTTGCAACACTTCCACGTCGCGTTTCGATAAGGCGACGGTTGCCGCAGTATCAAGGGATGCGAGCAGTCGCCGGCCCTCGATCGCGACCTTGAGTTGCGGGTACTCCGCACCACCGATAAGATGGCCGTTCGCATCCCGCGCGAATGACAGCGGGATTTCTTGGCTTTTCGCATGATCGGGTTCGCTGCCGTCGCACCGCCACAGAAGCTCACCTCGAGAATAATCAAACGTCCACACGCGCCCTTGCAACCAGCTCGCACCAAGCTGTCCGGAGAGACCGGCGAATATCGGATCCTGCACGACGTCAGCACGGCGCAAGACGCTCAGCGTTCCGGCATGCGTTGTCAGTGATGGTACGTCCGCAGATGCCGCAAGGCGCGGGAGTTCGGCGCGGGCTGGGGTGCCTGTGTCAGACATTAAGGTGCCATAACGTCTTGCGACATCATCAAAGATGAAGCCGCTGCCGTCAGTGTCCACCCAAAAACGCAGCGTGCGCCGATCGGCGGCCGCAAGCGGGATCGCGAAAACGCGCTGACTGACAAACAAGCTTGGAATGGCCACCACGCGGCACGACGCGCCGGCCTGGGCGGGCATCGTCACCACGGACGCCATCAATGCACACAGCGCGCACAGCTGCCGCCAGCGGCACGCCGTCATGCGCAACGTTTTTGCACGGATTCTTGCATGCGTTGCCGTCAACACCAATTATAGAGGTCGGCGTGGCAAGCGTGGGTGCAAAGCGGTACTAAGTAGACGGGCAGATACTTGACATCCGGACATTTGGTTCTCCTGGCGTATGCATACAATGTGGAAGCGGGCCCGTGGGCCGGCCGCTTTGTGCTGAAGGTCCGCTGCATCCGCGACCGTAAGTGGCGCGGACGATGAAACCACCCGCCGCATGGACGGCCATCCTGATCGCCCTCTCACTCACCGCCTGCGCCCATCACGGCCCACCGGGTGGCGGCGGCCCTATGGGCGGCGGTAATTTTGCCATGCCGGTCGCCGCTGCTCCCATCACGCGCGGTCAGATAGCCTCGACCTTCAGCGTCACGAGCACCGTCGTGCCATTGCTGCAGGCGTCTCTTTCCTCCGTCATCTCGGGCAACGTCTTGTCGGTGACCCACCAGATCGGCGAACATGTCTCTAAAGGGGAGTTGCTCGTCAAGATCGACGACAGCACGCTGCGCGCGCAGCTCGCCCAAGCGCAAGCGCATTTGGCGAACTTGCAAGCCACGTACTACGGCGGCACCAAGTCCGCGTCGGCGAATCTGCAATCCGCCAAGGTGACGATGCAGACGGACGCCGCGAATTACCGGCGCGACCTCGAGCTCTATTCGCAAGGCTTCGTCTCCAAGCAGCAACTGGATCAAGCACGCAGCACGGCGCAAGCCTCGCAGGCGGCTTATCAAGGTGCGGAGGTCGCGAACACAAACGCGAGTGTCACCTCAGACACGAGTGCCGCGAGCGCAGATCTCAAAAACGCGCAAGCCGCCGTGCAGCAGATCGCGGCGCAGATCGCGCTGACCAACGTCACCGCCCCGTTTGACGGCATCGTGACCCAGCGCAGCGTCGATCCGGGAACGCTTGCGTCGCCGGGCACGGCGCTCGTCCAAGTGTCGCAGCTCGATCCGGTGTATGTCGATGCCGGCATCTCGGGTGACGACTTGCAGTACGTGAAGGTCGGCACGCCCGTGACCGTCACGGTGAACAACATCCCTGGGCGCCAGTGGCACGCAAGCGTCGCCTATCTCAACTTGGCCTCGAATCCGGGGTCGCTCACCTACCAAGCCCGCGTGCGCGTGGCCAACCCGGATCTCACGTTGCGCGGCGGCATGGTGGCGACGGTCGATATCGTGCGCTCGCACAAGAACAACGTGCTGATCGCGCCGCGCGCCGCCGTGTATCAGACAGATGCAGGCTACTCGATGTTCATCATCCAGGACGGCAAGGCTGCGGCAGTGCCGATCGAACTGGGCGTGTCGAACGACCAAGTCGCCGAGGTGTCCGGCACCGGTCTCAAGCCCGGCGTGATGGCGATTTTGAACCACTCGGTGCTGTTGCAGCCCGGAACTCCCGTGCAAGTCTTGCCTGCGGGCGGCGGCCCGCCGCAGGCCAAGTCCGGCGGCAAGAATGGGGCGGGATGACCGCTCGGCCTAACCTTTCCGCCCGGCGATGATATAGATGTTCACGAAATTCTTCATCACGCGGCCAATCTTCGCGTCGGTCTTGTCGGCGGTGATCTTGCTGGCCGGCGCCATTTCGCTGCCGACCTTACCGGTCGCGCACTATCCCAATATCACGCCGCCGCAAGTGTCGGTGGATTCGGTGTACATCGGCGCCAACGCCGCGGCGGTCGAATCGTCCGTCACCAATCCGCTCGAGCGCGCCGTCAACGGCGTGGAAGGGCTGCGCTACATCTCGTCCACGAGCGGCGATGACGGCACGAGCAACATCGTTGCGACGTTCAACCTCGGCCGCGATCTCGATCGCGCGGTGTCGGACGTGCAAAGCCGCGTCAGCACGGCGACCGGCGTGCTACCGGCCCAGGTCAACCAGACCGGCATCGCGGTCACCAAGAACTCGAGCACGTTCATCATGGCGTTGTCGCTGACGTCGACTAACCCGAAATACGACACGCTGTTCTTGAGCAACTACGCCGATCGATACGTCACGGTCGCGCTCAAGCGCGTTAAGGGCGTCGCCAACGTCATCATCTTCGGCGAGCGCCGCTATGCGATGCGGTTGTGGCTCGATCCTGCCAAACTGCAAGCCTATGGATTGACCGCCGACGATGTGACGACTGCACTGAACCAGCAGAACGTGCAAGTCGCTGCGGGCGCCTTTGGCCAGCCGCCGGCACCGACCGGACAAGCCTACGAGTACAAAGTGAAGGTCGCGGGCCAGCTGGCCTCACCGGCCGAGTTCGCAAACATCGTCGTCAAGTCGGGCCCCGGTTATCTCGTCCGGGTCTCCGACGTCGGCCGTGTCGCTCTGGGTGCGGAAAGTTATGCGGCCAACTTGTACTTCAACGATGCGCAACACGACCGGGAGCTCAAACCTGCGATCGGCCTCGGCGTGCTGCAGCTGCAGGACGCCAACTCGCTGAGCGTCTCGCGCGGCGTGCGCGCGACCATGGACGAGCTTGCAAAACAGTTCCCGCCGGGCGTCAGCTACCACATCGCGTTCGACTCCACGGTCTTCGTGAACCAGTCGATCGTCGAAGTCACCAAGACGCTCGCGCTCGCCATCAGCCTCGTCATCTTAACCATCTTCTTCTTCCTGCAAGACTGGAAGACGACGCTGATCCCGGCGATCACCATCCCGGTGTCGTTGCTCGGAACGTTCGCACTGTTGAAGGTCTTCGGGTTCTCGATCAACGTCTTGACGCTTTTCGGGTTGACGCTCGCGACGGCACTTGTGGTTGACGACGCGATCGTGGTCATCGAGAACATCGTCCGTTATATCCAGGAGCACAAGAAGGACCCGATCGAGGCTGCGCCGCTCGCCATGCAGGAGATCGCGAGCGCCGTCATCGCCACGTCGCTCGTCCTATTGGCCGTGTTCGTCCCGGTCGCGTTCTTCCCCGGAGAAACGGGAGCGCTCTACAAACAGTTCGCCCTGACGATCGCGTCGACCATCACAATCTCCGCGTTCACTGCACTGACGCTCGCGCCCGCGCTTGCCGCCATCATGCTGGAAAGCGGTGAGACGCGGCACAACAAGTTCATGCAAGGCGTCGCGGCGTTCATCCACCGCATCCGCGCGGCGTATGCGCGACGGTTGCCCGCGATCATCCGCCATCCCGTGCCCGTGCTCATCATCTTCGCCGGGCTCATGGTGTTGACGGTCGTGATGCTGCGCATCGTGCCGACGGGGTTCGTGCCGGATGAAGATCAGGGATACTTCATCATCGTCGAGCAAGGGCCGCCGGGTGTGTCGCTGCAGTACACGGACAAGATCATGGGCGCCATCTACCAGACGGTGCGCAGCGAACCGGACATCGTCGATGTCTTCAGCGTGTCGGGCTTCAGCTTCACCGGTGTCGGCTCCAATAACGGCATCGTCTTCTGCCTGCTCAAGCCCTGGGACGAGCGTAAGCGCAAAGACCAATCGGCGCAAGCGATCGAGAACCGGCTGAACGGCAAGTTCTTCGGCATCACGGGCGCGACCACGTTCGCGTTCAATCCGCCGGCCTTCACGGTGGGCAATATCAGCGGCTTTGACTTCGAGCTCGAGGACCGCACGAACTTAGGCATTCCTGCGCTGGCAGCGACGACGGGGCTCATCGAATACAAGGCCAACACGAACCCGAACCTCTCGTCGGTCTTCACCACATTCCGCGCCGACAGCCCGCAAGTCGAGCTCGACGTCGACCGCAACGCCGTGCTCGCATCGAACGTCAAGCTGAGCGACGTCTTCGACACGCTGCAGACGATGCTCGGTTCGAACTACGTCAATAACTTCACCTACGAGAACAATTCGTATAAGGTCTTCGCCCAAGCGGACGCACCCTATCGCTCGCAGGTCGACAATCTCTCCATGATGTACGTGCGCTCCGCAGACAACACGCTCATCCCGCTCACGTCATTGATCAGAGTGCAGCACACGCTCGGGGCGCCGGAGATCACGCACTACAATTTGTTCCGCTCGGTCGAGTTCAGCGGCAACCCGGCGCCCGGGAAATCGTCCGGGCAAGCCATTGCTGCCATGCAAGAAGTGGCTAAGCAGACGCTGCCACAAGGCATGGCCTACGAATGGACGGGCGTCTCGCTCGATCAGATCGAGGCGGGCAGCGTCACGATCCTCATCTTCGGGTTGGCGGTCGTCTTCGTGTTCTTGGTGCTCGCCGCGCAATACGAGAGCCTCGTCGATCCGCTGATCATCATCATGGCGGTGCCGCTCGCGATCTTAGGCGCCTTGACCGCCGTGTGGGTGCGCGGGCTGCAAAACGATATCTACACGCAAATCGGACTGGTCATGCTCGTAGGCTTAGCGACCAAAAACGGCATTTTGATCGTGCAGTTCGGCAATCTCTTGCGCCAGCAAGGCGTGCCGGTCGCCGAAGCTGCGGTGATGGCGGCCCGCACAAGACTGCGGCCGATCCTCATGACCTCGTTCGCATTCATCTTCGGCATCATGCCGCTCGTGTTCGCGACGGGCGCCGGCGAGGCCAGCCGTCACTCCATCGGCACTGCGGTGGTCGGCGGCATGCTCGTATCGACGCTGCTCAACCTGTTCCTGATCCCCGTGCTGTACGTGCTGATCGCCGGCGCTGAAGAGCGCATGCGCGAGCGCGGCCGTCGTGCGCGTCGCACCCCGGAACAGGCATAGCAGCCCGCTTACACGCGATAGAACTGCACGAGATATTTGTGGGCGGCCACAAATGCGGGCCAGCCGCCAATCGTGGGGAACACGATCGCGTTATTGTTGTTGACGATGATGCCTGGTTCGCTTGCCGGGGCCGCGGGAAGCCCGGTCGTGATGTCTTTGATGCAATAGTAATATTGGAATGACGTGTTGATGCTGCTCGCCGGCGGCGCAAATGTGAGGCTCGGCGCAGCAGCAAAGCTGAAACTGGCGACCGGCTGTAAGATGACGATGAACAACACCTGGCTCGGCGTTGGCGTGCACCCTGCATTCGTAGAGCTGACGTTGCTCGTGTAGATGACACTGACGTCGCTCGGCGGCGTCAACGGCGCATAGGTCATCGTCGCCGAGTAGCCGCCGCAGACCGGAAAACCGGCGGCACCGCCCGTCGCGAAGAGCGGCGGCGTGCTCGCGATCTGCGTCGTCTGCGGGCAATACGGTTGCGGTGCGCCGATGCCGGGGTCGAGCAGCACCTGTTTCGTGCTGCACGATACGGACCCGAGCATGACGCACGCCAGCAACGCCAGTACAAAAATAAGCCGAGCTCTCAGCGACGCCACCATGGTGACCGTGGTTGCGCGAGCCGTGCTGCGCCACCTCGGCTAGATTAGCCGTCCGGCCTCGACGCGTTTGCAGCCGTCATTAAGAACATTTACGAGTTCTTAATGCGACGCTTGGGATTTGTCCGACGCACTCGTCTCCGGGAACGTCACGCGAAACGCAACGCTGATGCGCTGCCCTACGCGCTCTTTGGTTTTGGGAATGCCGTGGTCCCAATGAAGATGGCTTGCGTAGTCCATGACGAGCAAGCTGCCTGCTTCGAGATCGCGGTCGAGCACGCGCCGGGGCTTTTCCCTGCTGCGAATCGTCATGCGGCGTTCGGCGCCCAGGCTGACGAGCGCGACGGGAGCGCCCTTCGGTCCGCGTTCGATGTGATCGCCGTGCGGTGCCACGCTGTCATTGCCATCGCGGTAGAAGTTGAGGCCAGCTGACGTGAAGGCGACGCTGCAGAAGCGTTCGACCTCAGGGCGCATCGCAAGAATCGGTGGCGGCACGCCGGCGCTATCGAGGGCATACGACGCCATCAGGCGAGGAACGTCCACGACGCGATCGTACATTGGCCTGCGCTGGCTATGCCAGGCGGCGTGCTCGCGCAGGTCTTCGAACCATGCCTGCACTTCTTCGGGCGTGAACAGGCCGCGACGGTAGACGATCTTGCCGGTGGCATCGTCGACGAGGACTTCCACCTCGGGCATGGGGAGCAATGAGTACTGCATTCGGACAGAATGATTTCGACACAGGAGGGCCTATTTCAGCCGTGCGGCGATTTCGGGTTGCGGCGTCTCGGGTTTGGACGGCTGGAAGCTGATCGGCGGCCCCGGGGAAGCGGGCGGCGGGACCTCATCGGTCGGGGCAAGGCGCTCGGGTGCAAGCCACATGTAGACCACGGGCACGAGCACGAGCGTCAACGCGAGCGAGCTTGAGAGACCGCCGATGACCACGATACCCAGCGCCTGACGTACCTGCGAGCCCGGCACGATGCCGAGCGCGAGCGGCGTCATCCCGGCGATCATCGCGCATGTGGTCATCAAGATCGGCCGGAACCGAATACGCGCGCTCTGGCGCATCGCCTCGAGCTTGGCGTAGCCACGCCGGCGCAGCGTATTGGCATAGTCCACGAGCAAGATACCGTTCTTGGAGACCAAACCGACCAGCATGATCACGCCGATGAGCGAGAACAAGTTGAGCGTTTGCCGGGTGATCGCGAGCGCACCGACAGCGCCGACCGCGGCGACCGGCACCGAGAACATGATGATGAAGGGCGTGATGTAGCCGTTGTAGAGCGCGACCATCAGCAAGTAGACGAGGACCATCGAGAGCGCCAGCGCTGCGCCCATCCCGAGGAGCGTGTCCGCGAGATTTTGCTGGTTGCCGTTCGGGTTGGCACGCACTTGGACCCATGCCGGCAGATCTGCGGCCTTGAGCTTGCGCAAGAACGCATTTTGCACGTTCGATAGTGCGTAGCCTGGCGCCGTATTGGCGGTGATGTGGATGACCGTTTCGCGATTTGTCCTCGTGATCACGGGCGGCGCGGGCGCGTACTGCAGCGTGGCGATCTGGCCGATCGTGACGATCGAGCCGTTGTTGGCACGCACCTGGATGTTGCGCACCTGATCCAGGCTCGTTTGGTCTGCGAGCGGGAAGACGACGTAGACGTCTTTCAGGCCGTTCGCCGACTCGAATTGCGTCGCCACGACGCCGCCCATCGCGGCGCGCACGGCGGTCGAGGCGGTGCCGATGCTCACGTCCAGCGCCTGTGCAGCCAGCCGATTGAACTCGACGTTGACCTGGGGTGCTAAGTTCAGCGCCGAGCTGTTGACGTTCGCCGTGCCGGGCGTATCCTTGAGGATCTGATAGACTTGTTGCGCGTACTGCGTCGGATCGCCACGCACGTCCGTGACCAGGTAATCCATCGGCTGTTGGTTGCCGCCGCCGCTCGCCGTTGCCGGGATGACGACGACGGTCGAGCCGCGTGCCGCCGGCCGCAGGTGCGTCCGCAGCCAGTCGACCCAATAGATCGTCGATTGTTTGCGCCCGTCTTTGAGCCACAGATGGATCTGGCCGACATTGCCTTCGTTGAGGAAGCCACCGAACGGCGATGAATACGCGCCGGCGACGGCGATGTCGGTTTGCAGATCCGGGATCTGCCGCGCGATCGACTCCATCTGACGCATCGCAGCGTTGACCTTGGTCAGCGGCGTGCCGGTCGGCCAGGTGACCTGCACGTAGATCTCGCCCCGATCGACGGACGGGATGAACGTGAAGCCGACGACGCCGAGTCCGAGCAAGACGATGGCGAGCACAAACGACGCCACCGCGATCAGCGCGACGCGTTTGGGCACCCGCAGCGCAGCCGGCAAGAGCGTCTCAGCGTACCACACGCGCAGGCGCTCGAACCATCGTTCAAACGTAGCGATCGGCCGCCATGGCTTCCACTTGCTGCGCAGCGACCAGCGACCCGCCAACGCAGGCGTGACGGTGAAAGAGGTCCATAGCGACGTCAGGGTCGCGCCAACGACGACGAGCGCGAACTCGCTCATGAATTTGCCGACCACGCCTGGCAAAAAGGCGATGGGCAAGAACACCACGACATCGACGAGCGTGATGACGATGGCCGCAAAACCGATCTCGGAGCGCCCGTTGACGGCAGCCACAAGGGGCTGCTCGCCCTCCCGATGATGGCGCTCGATGTTCTCGAGGACGACGATCGAGTCGTCGACCAAGATGCCGACCACTAGCGTCATGGCGAGCAGCGATACCGTGTCGATCGTGAAGTTGGCGAACTTCATCAAGACCATGGTGATGAGCAGCGAGAATGGGATGGCGATGAGGACGACGATGGAGCTGCGCCACGATCCAAGGAAAAACAGCATCACGATGGCGGTGAGTAGGATGCCTTCCTCGAGCGTGTGGATCACGGCGTCGATCTGTTGCCGCGTGTAGTTGGACTGCACGTTGACGACGTCGAACTTGATGCCGGGGAACTGGCTCTCCAAGTGCGGCAGCGCGGCGATCACGTTGTCGGACGTGCTGACTTCATTGGCTTGGGTCGTCTTCTGGACGCTGATGCTGATCCGCGGCACGCCGCTTTGATATGCATAGACGCGCCGCGGCTCATAGCTGTCGGCGATCGAGGCGACGTCGCCGACGCGAGGCACATTGGAGGTCGAGCTCCAGGGATTCAACTGCGACGGCGTCGAGCTGACCGACGAAGATGGCGACGATGAGGGTATGGCCGCACCTGACCGCATGAGCGGAAGGTTTGCGACCTGATCCGGGGTCTGGATGTCGCCACGCACGTCCACCAGCGTCTCGCGTGTCGGCTCATACACGATGCCGCCGGGCAGGTGGCTGTTGTTGCCCGACAATGAGTTGACGACGTCGTTGACCGTGAAGCCACCAGCCTGCAGCGCGACCGGGTCGACGGTGACCTCGTACGAGGGTGTGACCGTGCCATTCACGTCCGCGAAGCCGACACCGTTGATCTGCTCGATGGCGGGAACGATCTGATTGGTGACGATGTCGGAGAGACCGGCGATGGAATACGAATTCGAACGCACGGCAAGCGTCACGACCGTCGCCTCGCCAGGATCGACGGTGGAGATCTCCGGCGCCTTCAAATCAGTGGGCAGCTGCGCCGCCGCCGCCTGCACGCGCTGCTGCACTTGGACGAGTGCGGTGGTCTGATCGGTGCTGAGATTGAACACAGCCGAAATGACGGCGCGGCCCTGCAGCACGGTCGCATTGATCACGTTGAGATCGGGCGCACCGGCGATCGAGTCTTCGATCGGCCGCACGATATCGTCGCGCATCTCGCTCGGGGACGCGCCCGGGTAGTTCACCTGGACGGTGATCGTGGGCAGATCGACGTTGGGGAACTGCTGCTGGGTGAGGTTCTTATAGGCGATCACGCCCGCCACCGTGACGAACGCGATCATCACGAAGACGAGTGCGGGCCGGTTGACGAAGAGACGAGTCAGCCACATATCAGAGCGATGCGAGCACCTTTTGGCCGTCGGTCACCGAGGTCTGGCCGTTGGTCACGACTTGCGTGTTCGCCGTCAGACCGCTGACCACTGCGTAGTGCGCATCCTCGACGATCTCATTCACCCGTGCGATCTTTGCCGTGTCGCCCTGCACGGTCATCACCGTCTGATGCGTGTCGTCGAGGAAGGCACTGACCGGCACTGCGACGCCGCTGCGCGGCGGCAGGCTGATGTTGCCCGTGACGTTCATGCCGGGCCGCAGCGTGCGGGCGGCATTGGGCACGAGCACCTTGACCACAAAACCGTTGGTGTTCGGCGTCGTGGGGGAGAGCACGGAGTACACCGTTCCGGCAAACGAGCGGTTGGGGACGGCGGGCGCATTCAGGACCGCATCCGTGCCTGGTGCGATGCCCGTGATCTGCGTGCCGTAGGCGTTGAGCTCCGCGTACACCCTCGCCACCTCTTGCAACGTGAAGATCTGGCGTGTTCCGGGATATTCACCCGGGTTGAGATTGCGGTTGACGACGATGCCGTCGACCGGCGAAACGATCGTCGCCTTATCGATCTGCGCTTGCAGTTGTTGCACCGCGGCCGCGGCTTGATCGATGTTGGCCTTCTGCATCCCTTGGGTCTGCGTGCCGTTGGCCTGCTGGTTTTCGATCGCTTGGTCGAGGGCGGCCTGCGCTTGGGCGACAGTGGTGCGCTGCGTTTGCACTTGCTGTGCGGAGATGTAGCCTTGTGAAACCAGTTGCTGGTCGCGCGCAAGATCCGACCGCGCGAGGTCGA
>JAFANK010000200.1 GCA_019232725.1 Vulcanimicrobiota bacterium
GGCTACGCCGGCCCCGGCCACGACCAATGCAGTCGCCGTGGAGATGTTGAATGAGTGGGAGTGGTCGCCGCCTGTGCCACATACGTCGAGCAACGGCCTGCGCGCACTTTGCACTGTGCCAGCTCGCGCCCGCACTGCACGCACCGCGCCGGCAAGCTCGGCAGCGCTTTCGCCGTTGCGCGCAAGGATCGCGAGCAGCGCAGCGGTCTGCGCTTGGGTCGCCGCACCATCGAGGATCATGCCGAACGCTGTCTCAGCCTCATCTGCTTCCAGATGCCTGCCGCCTGCACAACGCCTGATCAGCTCCGTAAGATGAAATGGGGGCGCTGCGATCGTCACGATGTGGCCCGCCTCATGCGCAAGAAATTGGCGAGCACGCGCGGGCCATGCGACGTCAATATGGATTCTGGGTGGAATTGCACACCGAACGTCAGATGGTGACGGTGCTGCATGGCCATGAGCATGCCGTGCTCGTCGCGCGCGATCACCTGCAACGGGGTCTTTGCAATGCTCGTCTCCTCGACGACGAGCGAGTGATAGCGCGCCGCCGCAAAGGTCATCGGGACGCCAGCGAAGAGCGGGCCGCCTCTATGACTGATCGCAGACGTCTTGCCGTGGACGATGGCGGGCGCCGGCACGACCCGCGCGCCAAACGCTTCGCCGATCACTTGATGTCCGAGGCACACGCCAAGCACAGGAACGCGGCCGCTCATGGCACGCACGAGCTGCAGCGAGACGCCTGCAGACCCGGGACGTCCTGGACCGGGTGACACGACGATCGCATCCGGAGGCCCTGCGCTCACGCGCTCGCAATCGAGCTCGTCACTCCGCACCACCGTCACACAAGCGCCGAGCGCGCCAAACGCCTGCGCGAGGTTGTAGGTGAACGAGTCGTAGTTGTCTGCGATCAAGACGCTCGTCATGACGCATCGACCCCGAGAGCACGTGCCACGGCGGCTGCTTTTGCCTGGCACTCATCGTCCTCGCGTCGGGCAACAGAGTCGGCGACGATGCCGGCGCCGGCCGAAAATTTTACTACCCCCGAGCGCGCCTGCGCACTGCGCAGCACGATGCACGCATCGAGCGAGCCGTCGAACCCAAACCGGGCGATACTGCCACCATAGATGCCGCGGCTGCGCCCCTCCAGCTGTGCGATCAGCTCGAGCGCCCTGATCTTCGGGGCGCCGGATACCGTGCCGGCGGGAAAAGCCGCAGCGAACAGATCGAATGCATCGCGATCGGGCGCGATCGTCCCCTGGATCTCGGACACCAGATGCATGACGTGGCTATACCGCTCGATCGCCATCAGTTCGCTCACGGTGACGGTGCCGTAACGGCTGACGCGGCCCACGTCATTACGGCCAAGATCCACAAGCATCACATGCTCGGCGCGCTCTTTCGGGTCGTCGCGTAGCTCGCGCTCCACGTCTGCTTCCTCGTCAGACTCCCAAGGGCGTGGCCGCGTGCCGGCAAGCGGCCGCAACCGAATGCGCGAACCGTCAAGTTTGCAGAGCATCTCAGGGGACGAACCGAATACCACTTCGTCCGCCACCTCAAGATAGTACATATAGGGCGAGGGATTGATCGATCGCAGCCGGCGATACGCATCGAATAGATCGCCCGCGACCGGGGCTTGCCATGTCTGCGAGAGCACGACCTGAAACACTTCCCCCTCTTGTATCGCCCGCTGGGCGTGGACGACCATCGCAGGATAGCGCTCTGCCGTTATGACTCGGTTCGCGCGGCGCGGCGCGCATGATCGCTCGAGCGGTGCCAGGGCAGCGCCGCGGAGTGCTGCCATGATCCGCGCCTGCAGCCCAGGCACGTGTTCGAGCATGATGAGTTGTGCCAGGTGCGACGCATGATCGAAGACGAGGATCACGGCCGGCACGATCATCAGCAACGTCGCATCCGGATACAAAGGCGCCAAGCGGGGCTCAAAAAATGCCACCGCCGCGAAAGGCACGATGCCATATGCCCCGACATACGGCAAGGTCGCGACATCGCTATACACCGCACGACAATTTTGGGTGAATTCCCGCATGGCATCGACCACATCGCGCGAGTACTGATGAGGTACACCGGCGACGGTTCCAACGACCCCGTCGTGCGAGGCGTGCAGCTGAGCGACGACGCCCAAGCCGATCACCGAGGAACGCGCGAGCGACCCCGCCCCTTGCGCGCTTTCGAGCAGAAATGATGGACCGGGGAGCAAGTCGCGCATGGCATGGAATGCGGCGACCGGCGTGACGCCGTCGAGCAGCATGTGCGGCAGCGCCACCGCCCGCGATGATAGGGGATTGACGACCATCCATCCACCTCCAGCGGCGCGCCCTCGCCTGACGGCAGCCGCAGAAAACAAAACGGGCCCGACTTTTGTCGAGCCCGCCGAAAAGATCTCGATGAAGCGCTATCTAGACATGCACGAGCGCCTCACCGCGTCCTTGCGGAGCGGGCTTCGTGTGCCACCAGCCAAACACCAAATGCGTCATCGTCTGGCTGAGGTGCGACGCCGCGGCTGATTTCCCTTTCGCTTTCCTGGAACTTTCATGTTGCGCGCAGGCGGCCTCGAGCCCGAAGTACCGTCGAAGAGCGCACGCAGCTCATCTTTCGCGCGTTCGAGGACCTGGCGTTGATGGTCTGACAAGTTTTTGCCGGCGCGGTTGATGTACAAGTTGAGCATCGACATCGCCGAGCGTTTGGGTTCTGATTTGCGCCTCGTGCTGCGCTCCGCAGATCGCTTCAGCGAGCGGGCGATAGCCTTCGGATCGTCCTGCGTGAAGACGCCGGGCTCGAGATCCATCGCGTTGCTATGCGTCGTGACGTAGTGCGACCAGTTTTTTTTCATACTCATTCACCTTCGACCGCTACCTGCGACGGCGGCGTCGTGCTTGGGGTGCCTTCCGTGTGCTGTTTCCACCTCAGAGGCCCGCGGTCTGCCGAACAGCAGGGCGCCGATCACAACGGCGGCGGCGGCACCGGCCAACGGTCCGATGAGGTAGATCCAGCTGCCTTGTAGTTGCCAAGCGACGAGCATCGGACCGAGCGAGCGCGCCGGATTCATCGATGCGCCGCTGACCGGACTCGAGAATAAACCGGCAAGTGCGACGGTCAAGCCGACGGCGAGCGCCGCGTTCTTGCCGACGACCGCCTCGTTTTCACTCGTGCCAAGGATCACGAGCAGCAGCAGCAAGGTGAGCAATGACTCCCACGCCCCGGCCGCGACGCTTGAGATCCCGATGCCCGGATGGTTCGCACCCTTGACGACCAGCGCGCCGAAGAAGAGTCGCAGCACGAGAGCAGCGACGATCGCACCGGCGAACTGCGCTGCCCAATAGCGAACGGCTCGAGCGGCTGGAAACGTGCGGCGCAGCAAGAACGCGAAGGTCACCGCCGGGTTGATGTGCGCGCCGGAAACGCCGCTCAACGCCCACGTGAGCGCGGCGATGAGCAGACCCGGCGCAAAGTACCTCGAGGTCTGCGTGATCGCGCCGCCGCTTTGCGCATGGATGATGTCTGCGCCGGCGGCGACAAAGACCAAAAAGAACGTGCCGACGAACTCGGCAGCCGCTCGGGTACCTTCTGATGGATCTTCTTTTCGA
>JAFANK010000236.1 GCA_019232725.1 Vulcanimicrobiota bacterium
AAGGTCAATGTGGGGCCGGTTATTGGCAGGCAGGATTCCCCTGTCGCGGGCGATGATGCGTGCACCCCGCACAATAGCATCGCTCATCAGGATCGAACTTACGGTCGCCCGCGCGATAGCGTCGACTTTGCCAGTCACCGGTTCACCCGCAGCGGTGCGTTGCGAAACACTGTCGTGGCCCCAAGGTACGACGTCGACGCCGTTCTTGATGTCGTAGCCCGTGAACTGGTCGGCTAGACGAAAGAAAGCCTCGTCGCGAACGCCGAGGTAAATGATCGGCTCGCTGTGGTGAACGACCTTAGCCCCAGTGATGCGACCGGCAGGGGTGAGCCCGACAAGCAGCACAAGCGGGCGGTCAGAAAACCCGCGAGACTGGGTCACGTCCCAGGCGGAGAAAATATATCCGAGAGGCTGGCCGGCTTTGTAGACCGCTGCGGCGGGCGGATTGCCGCTGACTTCGCCCAACCTGTCAGCGCCGGGAAAGAGCGATTGCAAAATGGCGGGGGTGAGATGCTGCGATATGGTTTCGCCAGGACGAAGCGGATCGCCATAGGCCCACGCGCTCGACTGGGCCAGGAGCAGAAGGAGAAAGACGACAAAGCTGGAGAATTGGCGACTCATCCGCAAGTCAGGCATAGGGTCTCAGTGGCCTATCGCTTCTTCCCATGTCGGGCACCTTCGCTGCTCGGTCGGCTTGTCGAAGACGCCATAATTGCTGCGGTCTATCACCACGGGATGCAAGACGAGCTCGGGTTGGATTGGCTCGTGCCGCACATAGCGGATTGCGGTCATGACGGCGAGGCAGCCTTGTTGGAACCCGTCATAGTCGCCGCTCGCTAGCATCTTGCCGGTCTTAATCGCGTCGATTGCTTCCTTGGTACCGTTGATGCCGATCACCAGGGTCTTGCGACCTTCGCCTTCCAGCGCATCGATCGCGCCAATTGCCATGGCGTCGTTAGCGGCGAGGACAGCGTCAACATCGGGGAAGGACTGCAGCAGATTTTCGGTCACTTGCAGGCCGTTCAGCCGTTGGTAATTCGCCGGCTGCGAAGCGAGGAGCTTGATATTCGGATGCGCCTGCATCGCATCGTGGAAGCCGCGCAGGCGATCGCTGTTGGTCAGCGTGCCGCGCACGCCTTCGAGGACAAACACACGGCCTTTGCCGTCCATTTCGCGAAACAGGCGCTCAGCGGTGGATTTGGCTAGCTCGTAATCATTGCCGCCGATGAAAGCGACAAACTTGCCGCCAGCGCTGCGGTCGGTTGCATCCACCACCGGGATATTGGCTGCATTGAGCCGGTCGACGCCCGGGACCATCGCTTTGTAGTCAACGGGGACCAACACGACGGCAGCGGGCTTCTTCACGATCACATCATCGATCTGGCTCATCTGCTCGCCGATGCTGTCCGGCTGAGTCGGGACGTATTGAATCACGCGCGCATGCGACTGCTTGGCTGCGACCTCGGCGCCAAGCCGCTCGGCGGTGAAGAACGGGTTGGTTTGATTCTTGGTGAATACTGCGATCACCTCGTCAGCGGCGCGGGCCGCAGAGGCGGCGCAGGTCACAATAAGGATTACCGCGGCAAGCAGGCTTCGCACGTTTCCCCCCTTTCTCTTGCTGTATTACTCGCTTCGTCTGAGACGCATGTCGAGCAGCACCGCAAGGATCACAATGACACCAGTAACCAGCGGTTGGAAGCTTGCGTCAATCGCCAGCAGGTTCATGCCGTTGAGAACGATGGTGAGGGTCAGCGCGCCGAGCAGGCTACCGGCCAGAGTGCCGACGCCGCCGAACAACGAGGTTCCGCCGATCAACGCGGCGGCGATGGCGGGCAGGGTGAGCGCGTCGCCAATATCGGCTTCGGCGGAATTGAGGCGTGCTAAGAACACGAGCGATGCAAGGCCGGCCATAGCGCCGCACGTGATGTAAACCAGCAGCAAGCGGCGCGCGACGGGAACGCCGGAAAGCCGCGCTGCGGCCGCATTGGCGCCGATTGCGTAAATCTGTTGGCCCCAGGTCGTGCGCCGGAGAAATGTTGCGCCTGCGAGCAAGATCGCCAGCATCAACAGCACGGGAATGGGGATGCCCGCGACATGGCCCGTGCCGATTTGGCGAAAACCGCGGGGAAATCCGTAAACCGCCTGTCCGGCCATGTAGGAATAGGCGACGCCGTGCAGCACCCAAAGCATCCCATAGGTGGCGATGAATGACGGGATGCGCAGGGTTGTCACCATCAGCCCGTTCAAAAGGCCAATGGCGGCTCCGGAGCCGAGACCGATAGCAGCGCCGAGCAAAGGCAAGCCGGTGGCTTTGATCGCGGTTCCTGCGAGACAGGCCGAGAGTCCGACATTGGCGCCGACGGAAAGGTCGAGGCCTGCGGTGAGTAAAACCAGAGTGAGTCCGGAGGCAATGAAGAACAGCAGGCTCGCTTGACGCAGCACGTTGAGGATATTGCCAATGCTGAGGAATTGCTCGCTCAAGATGCTTAGCACGAGGCACAACAGCAAAGTGGCGAGCAGCCGATAGAACAGGCGCAGCAAGGCTGCCGAGAGCGCGATATTGCGCACGCGCGGGAAGGTGATGCCGCCGGCGCTCATGCGCGGGCGCCTTGCCGACGGTCGAGAAGCAGCGCCAGGATGACCAGGAGGCCGACACAGGCGACCTGCACGGATGAGGGAATCGCGAGCAGGTTGAGCCCGTTGCGCAGCACGCCGATCGCGAGCACGCCGAGCAAAGTGCCAAACAGCCAGCCATCGCCACGCTCGAACGAGGTGCCTCCCACGGCTACCGCGGCAATCGCGTCAAACTCCATGCCGATACCGGCGGTTGGATGCCCCGCGTTAAGCCGCGCTGTCATCAGCAGGGCGGCGATACCTGCCATCAAACCGCCCAGCGCATACACAGCGATAAGCATGCGCCGCGCGGGCACGCCAGCGAATACCAAAGCCTCGCGATTGCCCCCGAGCGCGAAGACGTAAAGCCCGAACGACGTGTGATAAAGCAGTAGATGAGTCGCGGCATAAGCGATGGCGAGGATGACGATTGGCACTGGGACCGACAGTACAGTGCCGGCGTAGAACATCTGCACGCTTGGGGGTATGCCAACCACGCTTTGCCCGCCTGTAAGCACCAATGCGAGGCTTTGGGCAATGCCGAGCGTGCCGAGGG
>JAFANK010000022.1 GCA_019232725.1 Vulcanimicrobiota bacterium
GAGCAATTTCACCGTGCCTGAAGGCGCCAAAGTGGTCTTTGAACTGACGCGGCCGCTGACCGTCAACGCTATCGCGAGCACAGGACACGTCGCGGTCGTCAGTCACCGCTAACGCTGGCGACGAAGGGCACAGACGACTAGCTGCTAGGAGAGCTCGAGAGAAACGCGTCCGATTTCGAGATCGAGCAGCAGCTGTTTGCGCTGCAAACCGCCGCCGTAGCCGACGAGCGTTCCGTCCGCGCCGATGACACGGTGACAAGGGACGATGATCGCGACGGGATTCGCACCATTCGCCGTCCCGACCGCACGCGCAGACTCAGGTGCTCCTAGTTTGGCCGCGAGCTGACCATATGACATCGTCTTGCCGTAGGGGATCTCCAAGAGCGCTGCCCAGACGCGGCGATGAAATTCAGGTCCCTGCAGATTAAGCGGCACGTCGAACTGCGTTCTGCGAGCCGCGAAATACTCACCAATCTGCTTCTCCGCCGCGTTCACGATCGCGACATCCTCGACCGTGCCGTCACCAGGGCGCTCGTTGCGCCGATGCCTAAAGAAACTCAACTCCACGAGCGCGCCGTCCCTGGCTCGAGCGTGTAACAACCCTACCGGGCTATCAAAGATTCGCGAGGCGCTCACTTGCCTAGCTCGCGGGCGCGCATCGAGTTTGCCCACCGGTCGATGCCATCGGCGATCGTTGCGCCGAGGCGATCTTGAAACGCAGGAGAGCGCAGCTCCATCTCTTCCGGCGGCCACATGATGAACGCAGATTCCGTCAACACTGCAGGCTCCTCGGTCGGCCTAACGAGCGCGAGATTGTCGTAGTAGAGCCCATAATCGGGAAGGCTCGTGTCGCGTGCATACGCGCTGTGAATGGCCCGCGCCAATTCCAGACTTTGCGGCTGATAGTAATAGACGGAAAAGCCGTGGTGCGTGAACGGATCCACGCCGTCGGGCAGAGCGTTATTGTGCACGCTCACGAGGACGTCGGCGTCTAGACGGGTCGCGAGGTCCGTACGATCGTACAGACCGACAGGCACGTTTGCCGTCCGCGTGAGCGCGGTTCGGGCGCCAAATGATTGCAGATGGACGGCGAGCCGTTTTGCGATGCTCAAATTGACGTCACGCTCCTGCGTGCCTAAGGGGCCGATCGAGCCGCTATCGGGAGAGTGTCCGGGATCGATCACGACCAATAAGCCCTCGAGCGCCGATGCGGGCGACGGGCTGAAGGCCGGCGGTTTCTTGATCGTGAGTTGCAGATCGTTCTTTGCCCATTGCGCGTGATAGCCCCATAGCGTCTTCTGCCGTAACTTGATGCCGATGGTGACCGTGCCGCCTGAGGGTTGATCCCAGCGGACCTCGGCAACGTTGCTGCGGTCGCCGCCGTAGCGAATGAACTCGGTAGATGCACTCGCGCCGAAGAGCCTGACTTGCAGGCTCGGCGGATCGGTAGATTCGCTGACCCAAAATGGTACGCGTGCATTCAGATGAATCGTCACCGAGCTCGTTCTTGTGCCGTCGAGCACGATCACGCCTTCCACTGATGTGCGCGGCCTTGGGGTGCCTTGCGGCGCGAGCGCCAGGGATTTCTTTGCTATCCAGCCCTCTTCTGCCGATCCGAGCGCAACCCGGTAATAGTCGCCATTGCTGCCGGTGATCTCAAAAGGTGTGTGTTCGGGCGGAAAAAAGAGCCAGCCTCCATCCGGTTGCGACTGCACGATCCCGAACGGCCGCGCATCGATGTCTTTTTGGCGGCTCTCCAGCACGATGTATCCCGTCCGATACCAACCCGTAGGCTCAATCCAGATCTTGCCCTTCGCAGTCTCGCTGGCGTGCGATCCATCTGCAGCGGTAACACTGTATACCGCCGACAATTCGCCACTGGCCGACGTCGGGATACGAATGTCCGCTTGGTAGAGGCCCCCAACTTCGTCAGTGCCAGCGGAAACGTCGCCGAGCACTCTGTCCTTTTGTGAGGGATTGAGGGCCGGCTCTTTGGTTTCTACTAACGAAATGGTTTCAGTGTGGCCACTCAGAGAAGCGCTCACGTGCGCCCCGGGATTTGCTTTCACAAACAGGTGCACGGTATCGCCAGGATTGAGCATTAGATCGCCCTGCGGCGCGGGGGCAACAGATGGATCGACGCGAGCTGGAGTTGCCGGCAAACTCCTCGGCGGCTCAGAGATTGTGATGCTCTCATCGGAGACCGAGCTCACTCCGCCAAGCGTCGCCCTGACGTGCAGGTGCAACGGTCCCGGCGACAACGGTATGTATGCTATCCACCCGCCCGAAGCAGCGACAAGTGCGGCGGTTCCGTTCACCGTCACGGTTGAGCCAGCCGGAGCGGAGCCGTAAACAAATGACTCCCGCAAGTACGGGAAGCTGGCACCATCTGAGGGATAGACGATCGTGATACTGCTCGCGCTCCTTGTCGCCAGGGACATGCTGCGTGCGAGCAAAGAGACCGTTACAAGGATGGCGCCGCAGACAAAAAGTTGCGAAAAGCGCTTCAAGCCGTTTTGATTACCGCGTTTGACCGCTCTCATTATGCTCGCTCGTGCATTCCGTGGCCTTTTCACATCCTATGCCGGTGAAGCTCCAATTTATGGACCATCCCTCTTTTGCACTTTCTATGGATTGCGCCAAGTCGCGCGGACCTGGGCCTGGCGTCCCGAATCATGAGGACCATCGCTATTGGGTCAAGCAGGCCCGTACGCTTGTGATTCTCGAAGGCCTCAAAACCCTGTAACCAATCCTGAGGTGGCATGGTCGGGCAGTCCGTTCGTTGTCGCGCGTTTATCGGGCGGCAGCGAGAGCTTTCGGCCCTCGTCGAAGCGCGAAAATCGCTGCGTGAGAGCAGCGGGTCGTTCGCATTGATTTCGGGCGACGCCGGCATCGGCAAGAGTCGCCTGCTCAACGAATTTACGGCGCTTTCCCGTGACGGACGTAAACGGCTGGTTCTCCTTACCGAGTGCCATCAACACGCCGACCGCCCACTTGCACCGGTTCGCTCCGCACTTCGTACCCTCGTCCAAGGTCTCCGGTACCCGGAGCTTTCCAAACCGATCGTTCGCGCACTTGCGCAAGTTGTGCCCCTCGAAGTGCCGGCAGAACATAGCGCGCTTGCCTCAAGCGTTGCGCTCGAAAAAGATGAACTGTTTGGAGCGCTGTTTGAATTCTTGCGACTGATCTGCCGCAAGCAAGCTGTCATTTGGACGGTGGAAGACATTCATTGGGCGGACGACTCGACCATCGAATTTCTCCACTACGTCGCTCACCGGGTTGAGGGCATGCGGCTGCTCATTGTGGCAACGCTTAGATCTGATGAGCTTGATGGCCGCCAGCCAAGCCATCCCCGTTTGGGTCAGCTCCAGCGTGAGTCTTCCTTGCGCACGATACGCCTGCAGCCGCTCACCTCCCGGGAACTTCATGAACTCGTTGAAGAGACACTCAAGGGACACCAACGACTACCAACCCGTGTCGTACGCGACATTGAGGAACGTAGTGAAGGTAATCCCCTCTTCGCAGAAGAGCTCATCAAAGATAGCCTCGAGCGTGATTCTACGTCTCACCAATCTCAGTTGCCGCTTTCGATTCGCGCGATTATTGCCCAGCGTGCAAGCGGCCTCAGCGCCGATGAAAAGCTCA
>JAFANK010000082.1 GCA_019232725.1 Vulcanimicrobiota bacterium
CGAGCCCTGTGCAGCCGAGAACGGACCGTTCCTATGGAGCACGCGAGGACATCAGCGATCTCTTGGTACGAGCGTTCTTCCACGTCAGCGAGGACCACGACCGCGCGCTGATCGGGCGTCAGCTGGCGCAACGCGTTTTCGACGGGCGAGCTGAGCTGCTTTTCGTGGATGGCGCTGATCGGGTCGTGCCGCAGCGAGTCTTTGGGGAGCTCCGTCGGCATGTTGTCGTCGGGAAGTTCTTGCATGAAGACACCCTTGCGTTTGCGCAGTTGGTCTCGATGCAGGTTCGTGACGATGCGGTAGATCCAGGAAAGGAAGGACGTGCCCGGCTGGAAGGAGCGCCAAGCACGGAACACGCGAAGGAAGGCCTCTTGAGTCAGATCTCGAGCGTCGGCTTCGTTGCCCGCGAGACGGTAAGCATAATTGTACGTCTGCTTACCATACGTCTCCATGGCATGCTCGAGAAATGCCGATTGCTCTTGGGTCGGCGGCTCGTCAGGACGCCGTGGCCGGGCAGTCACTCAAAACGGCTTTGGAGGGCTCACTTGCAATCCCTTTGGACGACACAGCACTCGTGAACGTCGACTTCCATCTTCATACGACTGAATCCGACGGCAAACTGTCGCCCGCCGAGCTCGCGCGCGCAGTTGCGGCCGCAGGCTTGGATCGTTTCGCGGTCGCCGACCACGACACGCTCGCCGTTTACGAGCGTCATACTGCTGCGTTTGCGTCCATGCGTGCGCGCATGGTGACGGGTGTCGAGGTGAGCACGAACACGGGCGAGCGCGAAGTCCACATCCTCGGCTACGGCGTTCCTCCCGATGCGCCGTCGCTGCACGAGATCCTGTGCGACCGCACTGCCGTGCGGCGTGGCCGCGCGGAGCGCATCGTCGAGCTTTTGCGCAAGGCAGGTGTCCCCATCACGATGGATGACGTGGGTCGTCAGGCCGGCAACGGAATGATCGGCAGACCGCACATCGCGCGGGCGCTTGTGGACGTGAAAGCCGCGCGCGACATCTCCGACGCGTTTGACCGGTACCTCGGGTCGGGTTGCGCCGCCTACGTACCATCATCGGCGACCACCCCCGCGCAAGCGATTCGTGCCATCAATGACAGCGGTGGCGTCTCGGTGCTCGCGCACCCGACGCGCAACAATGCCGAAGAGCTGCTCGACGATCTCGTGCGCGCGGGGCTCATGGGGATCGAGGCCTACTCGCCGAGCCACACCGAGCACGACACCGAACGCCTTCGCATCCTGGCGCGAAAGGTGGGTCTAGTGATGAGCGCCGGAACCGATTTCCACGCGCCGACAGAAGCAAACCCGCGACCGGGTGTCGACGTTCCCGCCGAAGACCTCGCAGGGTTTCTCAAGCTGATCGACGCGGCGCCGTCACGGCAACGATAGGTCGAGGCTCTCGTCAGGCCGCTTTAGGCCATCACTTCGGCGTCGTAAACGACAGGCCGGCCTTTTGCACTTCTTGATACGGTAAAAGCCATACGAGCGATTCGTCATGCAGGTCCACGACTTGGATATGGTTGCCGAACGGGTCGTGGAAATCGCACCGGAAACCCGGGTGCAGCTTGATGCCGTATTTCTTGGTCAGTTTATCGCGTACGTCTGCGAGCTGCTGTTCGTCACGGACGATGAGTCCGAAGTGCCGCACACGGTCCGGATCTTTGTCTTTGACTTCGAACATCGCAAGAAATTGATGTTCGCCGATCTGGAAGAACGCGTCGCCCTCTCCCTCATCCAGTTTCTTCAGGTTGAAAACATCCTGATAAAATGCCACTGCCTTGTCGATGTCGTCAACCTCGATGGCGACGTGATTGATGCCATACACCCGCACGCTCACTGCTTGGTTCCTCCTCGCCTCTTGCCGCCGCGCGGTTAACGGGATCGCTCGGCCGCCTCGACCACGCTTCGCAGCAGCACCGCCGTCGTGACCGGCCCGACGCCGCCCGGCACCGGTGTCAACAGTCGCGCGATGGCGGCCACCGCGTCATGGTCGACGTCGCCGACGAAATGCCCGTCGATGAAATTCGTACCCACGTCGATGACCGTCGCACCCGGTTTGACCATCTCCGCGGTGACAAAGCGCGGGTGGCCGACAGCAGCCACCAGGATCTCGCCCTCGCGCGCGATCGCAGGCAAGCCCTTGGTGTGCGAATGGCAGATGGTGACCGTCGCATTGGCGGCGGTCAGCAATAGTGCAACGGGGCGGCCGACGACTGCCGAGCGCCCAAGCACCACGGCACGTGCGCCGTCGAGCGGTCCGACCTGAGGTTGGCGCAGCAACTCCATCACGGCCGCCGCCGTCGCCGGAACGAAGAAGGTCTCACCCGCGACGAGCAGACCTTGGTTATAGGGATGTGCACCATCCACGTCCTTACGTGGATCGATCTCTTCGGCGATGCGCTCGGCATCGAGATGCGCCGGTAGCGGGCGCTGCACCATGATCGCTTGGATTTGTTTGTCATCGACCGCTTCAGCAACGGCGACGACGACATCGTTGGTTGATGCTTCGCTTGGCAGCTGGCGGATATCGATCTGCACGCCGAGCGGAGCCGCGCTCTTGGCGATCTGTTCGGCGTACAACCGGCCCGGCTCGTCACCCTCGAGTAGGACGATCGCGCAACGCGGGATGACGTTACGCTCGCGCAACCTATCGACGCGGCCCTTCACCTCTTCGCGCACGGCTTTGGCGATCGCGCGTCCGTCCAGCACTTGGGCTTGGCTCACGTCAGTCTTCCGCTTTCGCGCCCAGCTTGCCTGAGATCACTTCGGCCAAAAGATTGACTTGTGCGAGTTGCGCGTGCATCCGATTGAGCAGCGCTTCCGCCCGCGCGCGATCTTTCAAGGAGGCGGCATTGATCTCGACGTTGAGCGCAGCCCCTTGCGCCGCCGACCGAGCGCATAACGTGGCACATCCGATATCGCTTAGCACGTTGGGGTTGCCGATGTCGGCCAATGTCAGCGCAAGGCCGCACGTCTTGGACGATGCCTCGAGCACGCGCAAGGGGGGCTCGATCGCTCCCGTCAACGCCGCCTGGATGCTCGTGCTGCGCGCAGCCTTTTGCGCGTCGTCTGCTTTGGGCAGCCGGTAGGCGTCGCTCACGCGGTCGAACGAGGCTGCGTCGGCGTCGATGAGCGCGAGCAGTTCATCGGTGAGGCTCTGCGCAGTCGCAGCCAGCGCCGTGCAACGAGCTGCTACATCTCCGTGCTTGGGTGAGTTCGCCGTGAGCAGCGCGACCATGCGCACGAGCGCCGCGCCGAACGCACCAACCGCAGCCGACACGCTGCCGCCGCCGGGGGTGGGATCGGCGGATGCGAGCTTGCGAGTAAATGCGTCCATCGACAGCGTGCTGAGCGACACAAAAGCTCCTACAAGCTTCATATCTCGGGTGGAAAGCGAGCTTTAAAGACGGCATCAGGCCGTTTAGCGTGCCCCGCTTTGAGGTCCTCTCCATATGCGCGCTTCTCAAGCGTCGCGCAAACGTCGCAGACCGCGCCTCGCGAAGCCAGGAGTCTAAAAACAGCCGGCCTAAAGTCGGCAAGTCTTCCCCCACGGTACCATGCTCGACCGATGTCTATCCCCGGAGGAACCAGCATTGTCTACCCAGCTTGGAACGAAGGCGAAGTTCGACGTCAAGGATACAGGGCTCGCGGCAGAAGGCAGACGCCGTGTGGCGTGGGCCGGCCAGAGCATGCCCGTGCTGCACGCGATCGCGCAGCGCTTCGCCAAGGAACGACCGCTTGCTGGCCTTCGTGTTGGGGCATGTCTGCACGTCACGACGGAAACTGCGAATCTCATGATCGCTCTTGCCGCCGGCGGCGCAGAGATATGGTTGTGCGCGAGCAACCCGCTCTCGACGCAAGACGACGTGGCAGCGACCCTGGCCGTCGACCACAAGATGAACGTCTTCGCTATCAAGGGTGTCGATAGCGCGCGCTACTACGGGCACATCGAAGAAGTCATCAAAGGCAATCCGCAGTTCACGATGGACGACGGATGCGATCTCGTGACCACGCTTGTGACGAAGTTCAAGGACAAGCTGCCCGCGGTGAAAGGCGGCACCGAAGAGACGACGACCGGCGTCATCCGGTTGCGCAGCATGGAAAAAGAGCGCGTCATCGCCTATCCGATCATCGCGGTGAACGATGCGCTCACCAAGCATCTCTTCGACAACCGCTACGGCACAGGTCAGTCCACCATTGATGGCATCATCCGGGCCACCAACGTGTTGTTCGCCGGCAAGACGGTGGTCGTCGCGGGCTATGGTTGGTGCGGGCGGGGCATCGCCCAGCGCGCCCGGGGCCTCGGTGCGCAAGTGATCGTGACCGAGATAAATCCGACCAAAGCGCTCGAAGCGGCGATGGATGGGTACGGCGTCATGCCGATGGCAGAAGCCGCGCGGCGCGGCGACATCTTCATCACGGTGACCGGCAATGCCAAAGTGCTCCGTGAGGAACATTTTTTGGCGATGAAGAGCTGCGCGCTCGTCGCCAACAGCGGTCACTTCAACGTCGAGATCGATATCGAAGCGCTCGAGCGTTTGGCGGAGGGCGAAAAGTCCCGGCCGCGCGAGTTCGTAGAGCAATATCGCCTGGGCGACGACCGGACCATCAGCCTGCTGGGCGAGGGCCGGCTCATCAACTTAGCAGCCGCCGAAGGCCATCCCGCAGCAGTCATGGACATGTCGTTTGCCAACCAAGCGTTGTCGGCGGAGTATCTCATCGGCAAACGTGGAACTTTAAGTCCAGGCGTCTATCCCGTGCCCATCGAGATCGATGAAGAGATCGCGCGGCTCAAGCTGGCGGCGCTGGGCGTGAGCATCGACACGCTCACACCGGAGCAACAGCAATACCTGGCATCGTGGAACGAAGGGACTTAGAAGCGATGGCGAAGTTCAAGAAACTGTTCACCTCGGAGAGCGTCACGGAAGGCCACCCCGATAAGGTTGCGGACCAGATCTCCGACGCCGTTCTCGATGCGATCATGGCCCAGGACCCTAACGGCCGCGTGGCGGTCGAGACCTTCGTCATCACGGGCCAGGTCCACATCGCCGGTGAGATCAGCACGACCTGTTACGTCGACATCCCCCGGCTCGTGCGCCAAACGCTGCGCGACATCGGCTATACGCGCGCGAAGTTTGGGTTTGATGCTGACACGTGCGGCATCTCGGTGTCGGTCGATGAACAGTCCCAAGATATCGCCATGGGCGTCGACAAATCGCTCGAAGTCAAAGAGGGCGAGATCACCGCGAAGGATGAGATCGAAGCCTTGGGCGCAGGCGACCAAGGCATGATGTTCGGGTTTGCTTGCCGCGAGACCAAAGAGCTCATGCCGCTGCCCATCGTCTTGGCCCATCGGCTCACGCGTACGGTGGCAGCCGCGCGCAAGAATCACATCATCGAGTATTTGCGGCCCGACGGCAAAGCACAGGTGACGGTCGAGTACGATGGATACAAACCGGTGCGCGTTGACGCCATCGTGGTCTCGGCGCAGCATGCCGATGGTTATCCCGTCGACGTCATCCGCGAGAACATCATCAGCCACGTCATCGATACGGCCATCGACGGCCACCTGCGCGATAATGACACGCGCATCTTCGTCAACCCGACCGGGCGTTTTGTCATCGGCGGGCCGCTCGGCGATGCAGGCCTCACCGGTCGCAAGATCATCGCCGACACATATGGCGGCATGGCACGCCATGGCGGCGGTGCGTTCTCGGGTAAGGATCCGACGAAGGTCGACCGTTCCGGTGCGTATGCGGCGCGCTACGTCGCCAAGAACATCGTCGCGTCGGGACTCGCCGACCGGTGCGAACTGCAAGTCGCATACGCGATCGGCGTCGCCAAGCCCGTCTCCATCTTTGTGGAATGCTTTGGCACGAACCGGATAGAGGAAGATCGCATCGCAGAACTCGTCAGTGCGCACTTCGATTTGCGGCCGGGCGCGATCATCCACAAGCTCAGCTTACGCCGGCCGATCTACCGGCAAGTGGCGGCGTATGGTCACTTCGGCCGTCCGGATCTTGATCTGCCGTGGGAGAAGACCGATATGGCGCTCGTGCTGCGCGAGGCGGCCGGGATCAAGATCGATGAGGAGAAGTTCCCGCTTCCCGTCTTCACCTAATGTGATGTAGAGGCGCCACTTTCAGTGGCGCCTTGAGAACGAGGCAATATGGACGGCGCTTCGCGCTTCCTAGCCGCCTGTGCGCGCCAGCCGGTCGATCGAACGCCGGTCTGGATGATGCGCCAAGCGGGCCGGTATCTGCCCGAGTACCGCGCGGTACGCGAGCGTGTTGACTTCCTGACGTTATGCAAGACGCCCGATCTCGCAGTCGAGGTGTCATTGCAGCCGATCCGGCGATTCGGCATGGACGCGTGCATCATGTTCAGTGATATCTTGATACCGGTCGAAGCGATGGGTGCACGCGTGGCCTTCACCGACCGAGGCCCGCAACTTGCGCAGCCCATTCGCACACGTGAAGCTATCGACGCACTGACACTACCCAATCCGCAGGCACACATGCCGTTTGCGCTCGAGACGCTCCGGCGGCTTCGCGCGGAGCTGCACGGACAAGCAGCGCTCGTCGGTTTCTGCGGCGCACCGTTTACACTTGCGGCATATATGGTCGAAGGCAGCGGGTCCAAGAGCTTCCCGACGCTCAAGTCAATGCTGTATGCGTCACCTTCGATCTTGCACGCCTTATTGGCGAAGTTGGCGGAAACGATCGGCGCATACGCGGCAGCGCAAGTCGCCGCCGGCGCACAAGCCGTGCAGATCTTCGATACCTGGGCCGGTGAACTTACACCCGACGCGTTCGCAGAGTTCGCGCTGCCCTACCAAAAAGCGGTCGTCGAGAGCGTGAAGGCTGCCGGCGTCCCAGCGATCCTCTACGTCAACGGTTGCGCAGGCGTGCTCGAGCTTATGGCGCAGACGAATGCCGATGTGCTCAGCATCGACTGGCGCATCACGCTCGATGCGGCACGCGCTCGCGCCGGCGCTTCGGTTGCGCTGCAAGGTAACGTCGATCCGTCAGTGCTGTTGACGACGCCCGAGGCCGTGAGGACCGCGGCTCACAACGCGCTCGCACAAGGTGCAGGCGGCGCACATATCCTCAATCTGGGCCACGGCATTCTTCCCGACACACCACTGGTATGCGCGCAAGCCTTCATCGACGCGCCCAAGATGGCCGCGGCTGCGGAAACGCGCTCGTGAACATGCAACCGGATGCCCTCCCGCGCACGGGAGTTGTGCTGACGCAAGTCGGCGGCCCGGATGACCTCGCCGCCGTGCGTCCATACCTGCGTAGTTTTTTCTCGGACCCCGACCTCATACGTCTGCCGCGATGGCTCAAGTCGCTGCAACCGGCTTTTGCCTGGTCGCTTGCGACCATACGCGCGCCATATAGCCGCAAGCTCTATGCATCGATCGGCGGCGGTTCGCCCATCCGCGCGCAAACACAAGCGCAAGCCTCAGCGTTGAGCGCAGAGTTGCGCCGGCGAGGCATGTCCATGCCGGTGCTTGTCGCAATGCGTCATTCGCAGCCGAATTCGCTTGCGGCGATGCGCGCCGCGCGCGACGCTGGCTTGACGCGCCTCATCGTCATCGGGCTGTTCCCCCAATATTCGTTCAGCACGACGCTCTCCGGCATGACGGGATTGAAAAACGCTATGGACGCGATCGGGTATCGCCCGGAGGTCGTCACGGTGGACGAATACTGCGATGCCCCACGTTTTGTCGAAGCGGTCGCCGACGTCACCGCCAGAGCGCTGCGCGCGTTTGCGACACCACCGGAGCAGGTGCATCTCATCTTCTCGGCCCACGGCTTGCCCATGTCGTATATAGAAGAAGGCGACCCGTATGAAGCGCACGTGCAGCGCAGCGTAGCGGCTGTACAGGCGGTGCTGCGCCATCCCGGGCCGATCCACACATCGTACCAAAGCAAGCTCGGACCACAGCGTTGGCTCGAGCCCGCGTCGGATGCGTTGTTGCGCGAGCTGGGGGAGCAAGGCGCAAAAGCTGTGTGCATGGTGCCGATCGCATTCGTGTCAGAGCATGTCGAAACGCTCAACGAGATCGATATCCAGTATGGCGACATCGCAAAGCGCAGCGGCATCGCGGAATTCCATCGCGCCTGTGCGGTCAAGTGCCACCCCGCGTACATCCGCTGTCTTGCCGATCAAACGGAGAAGGCGCTGACGCTGACGCCGCTCGTGCCCGCCGGTACGTGAGCGATCGCTTCGAGCCCATCGACGTCGCCGTCATCGGCGGTGGGATCTCCGGCCTCGCCTGCGCGTTTTGGGCGAAGCAAAAGGGACGCTCGGTAGCGCTGTTTGAGGCCTCGCCCGACGTCGGCGGCAGCATCACCACGACGCGAGCGAGCAACCGGGTCGCAGATGGCGGTCCGCAGAGCTTTACTGTTTCCGAAGCGTTGTTGCAGCTCGTCGAGGACGCAGGGCTGCATGCCGCCATGCTAGATTCGGCACCCGAGGCGGCGACGCCGTACATCTATCACGCGGGCCGGCTGCGTGCCGCGCCACGATCACCCCAAACATTGATCGCGACCTCGCTATTGTCACCTGCAGCCAAGTTACGCTTATTGGCGGAGCCGTTCATCGCAAAAAGCACGACGGAGGACGAATCGGTCGCCGCATTTGTACGCCGGCGAGTGGGCGGCGCAGTGCTCGACCGCCTCGTAGCGCCCTATGTGTCAGGCGTGTACGCTGGCGATCCTGCCAAGCTATCCCTGCGCAGTGCATTTCCGATGATGGCGCAATTCGAGCGCGATGACGGAAGCATCATCCGTGGCGCTCTGCGCCGGCAGCGTGCTGCGGTTGCTGCGCAAGAGCCGGCGAGGCGGCGCAGGACCGTCGGTTTTCGCGGTGGCAACGACGTCTTGCCGCGAACGCTGGCAGCACGCCTGGGATCGGACTTCACCG
>JAFANK010000094.1 GCA_019232725.1 Vulcanimicrobiota bacterium
CTCATTCAACATCTCCACGGCGACGGCATTGGTCGTGGCCGGGGCCGGCGTGGCCGTGGCAAAGCACGGCAATCGCGCGATGACCAGCCGGAGCGGCAGCGCCGACGTGCTCGAGGCGGCGGGCGTGGACCTGCAGCGGTCAGCGGCAACAGCCGAGGCGTCGCTCGCGAGCGCCGGCGTCGCGTTCCTTTACGCCCAAGCATTCCATCCTGCGCTGCAAGCCGTGGCCCCCGTGCGCCGCGAGATCGGCATCCGAACGCTCTTCAATTTGATCGGCCCATTGTGCAATCCGGCTGAACTCACGCACCAAATTGTCGGCGTCCCTGAACGACGCAGCATGCAAACCATGCTCGCTGTGCTCGCCATGCTTGGTCGCACGCGCGCAGCCGTGCTGTGTGCGGCAGATGGCATGGACGAGGTCAGCGTGACCACTGCGACCCACGTGATGGAGTGGACGGGGTCTCGCGTGCTCGAGTACGAGATCGCGCCGGAGATGATCGGTCTGCCTCGATACGCGCCTGGCGCGGTTGCCGGAGGCGGGCCCCAAGAGAATCTCGCGATCCTGCGGCGGCTGCTCGATGGTTGGGATGGTGCGCATCGCGACATCGTGGTGCTCAATGCCGCGCTTGCGTTGCAAATCGCCGGTGCAGCTCCCGATCTGAGCGGCGCCGCCGAGCTCGCGCAGTCATCCATCGACGGCGGCGGCGCAGCGCGAGCACTGGCCGCGCTCATTGCCGCATCATGTTGAGCGTTCTGCAGCGCATCGTTGCGCAGCGCTTCCATGACGTGCATGCGGAGCGCCGCGCGATCCGCGAGCAGACGCTGCAAGCGATGCTGGATGAGCGTGGCGCCCATCGCGGTTTTGCCACTGCCCTGCGCGGCACGACGCCCGCGATCGTCGCCGAGGTCAAGCATGCCTCGCCGTCCGCCGGCGAAATCGACCGTGAGCGTGGGGCAGCGGAGATCGCCTCGGCGTACGAGCAAGGCGGCGCGGCAGCGGTGTCGGTCGTCGTGGAGCCGCGGTGCTTCGCGGGCCGACATGCGGATCTAGCGAGCGTTCGCGCGGCTGTGCGGTTGCCCGTGTTATGCAAAGACTTCGTCATCGATGAGTTCCAGCTGTGGAAGGCAGCCGCGTTTGGAGCAGATGCGGTATTGCTCATCGCAGCGATCCTCGATGACAAGCGCCTAGCACAGTTTGTCGCTCTCGCGGCGGCGCTGTCGCTCGAGGCCGTTGTGGAAGTGCACACGCCGCAGGAGCTGCAACGGGCGATCGCCGTTGGAGCACACGTCGTCGGCATCAACAATCGCGACTTGGCGACGATGGCGGTCGACGTCGGGGTTGCGTCGCGCCTTGCGAGGCTCGCACCCAAAGGGTGCGTCACGCTGGCGGAGAGCGGATATGCACGGCCATCGCAACTACGCGCGGCGATGGACGCTGGGATCAATGCCTTTTTGATCGGTGAGGCACTGATGCGAGCGCCGGACCCGGCGGCAGCCGTCCGGATGATGCGCGAGGTCCACGCATGGTCAGAGTGAAGATCTGCGGCTTACAGAGCGAACGCGACATCGAAATTAGCGTTGCGGCCGGCGCCGATGCAGTCGGATTCATCTTCGCAGAAAGCCCTCGCCGGGTATCGGTACGCACGGCGCGACGTCTTTCGCGGCGCGTGCCGCCCTTTGTCACCTGCGTCGGCGTCTTCGCGCACAACAGCGCCGCTTCCATCGTCAGTGCCATCGAGCATTGCCGGCTCGATGTGTTGCAATTCAGCGCCGGCGAGCCGGCCGGATTTTGTGGTTCCTTTGGCAAGCCGACGATCGTGGTCACCCATGCCGGTGCACGCAGCTTGCCGCCGACGCCGAGCGATCTGGCAACCGCGCGTGCGATCGCAACGATGGTAGACGCGACTAACGGCGAGCGCCATGGCGGTTCCGGCACGCCCGTGCCGCTCGATCTGGCGGCGCGCATGCGCATGACGAGCTCGCTGCCGTTCGTCCTCGCCGGCGGTCTGCGTCCTGACAACGTCGCGCAAGCGATCGCGTGTGTCCGGCCATGGGCGGTCGACGTCTGCTCTGGTGTCGAACGGGAGGGATGCAAGGACCCTATCTTAGTCCACGACTTCATGCGTGCCGCGCGCGGCGACAATGGAGAACAATGATGCCGGGTCCTGACGAGCGAGGGTACTACGGCGAGTATGGGGGACGGTTTGTTCCCGAAGTTCTCGTCGCGCCTTTAGAGGAGCTTGAAGCAGCGGCGACAGCGGCCTTCGAAGACCAGCTGTTCTGGGCTGAATTCCATCGGTTGTTGCACGACTACGTGGGGCGGCCGACGCCGCTCTGGGCGGCCGGCAACCTGAGCGCCGTTTGCGCTGGCGCCACCATCGTGCTGAAACGCGAGGACTGCAATCACACGGGCGCCCACAAGATCGTCAACGCTGTCGGTCAAGCGCTGTTGGCGCGGCGAATGGGGAAAAAGCGTATCATCGCTGAGACAGGCGCCGGTCAGCACGGTGTTGCCGCGGCAACGGCGGGAGCGCTGCTCGGCCTTCCCGTCGAGATCTATATGGGCAGCGACGACATCGAGCGGCAAGCGCTCAACGTATATCTCATGCGCCTACTCGGCGCTCACGTTCATGCCGTGTCGGCCGGGAGCCGCACGCTCAAAGAGGCCACGAACGAAGCGCTGCGAGATTGGGCGTCGACA
>JAFANK010000297.1 GCA_019232725.1 Vulcanimicrobiota bacterium
ACAGCGTGATGCCGCGGCGCAAGGTGTTGTCGTCGCTCAAGCCGGGCTGAATCAGGCGCAGGCAAATGTCGTCGCGAGTCGCGCGCAGCTCGAGCAGGCGCAAACGGCGCAGGCCCAAGCAGGCATCGCCAATGCCACAAGCGGCGTGCTCAACGCTCAAGAGAAAATCGCGACGGCACGAAGCAATCTCGACGCAGCCAGCGCTAATGCCGTGAAGGCGCAACATGACGTCACCCGTGCGAGGGAACTCGCAGGCGAAGGCGCCATCTCCAACTCCGATCTCGATGCCGCGCAAGCCGCGTACACCGATGCCGTCTCACAGCGTGATGCCGCGGCGCAAGGTGTTGTCGTCGCTCAAGCCGGGCTGAATCAGGCGCAGGCAAATGTCGTCGCGAGTCGCGCGCAGCTCGAGCAGGCGCAAACGGGCACGCAAACCACACAGATAAAGTCCGCACAGGCCGCAGTGAGCGCCGCACAGGTCCAAGCGGCCGCGGCGGCTTTGGCCAACGCCAAACTCCAGGAATCCTACACACTTATCACGGCTCCTATCGACGGCGTCGTGAGCAAAAAGTCGGTGAACGTCGGCGACACGATACAGACCGGGCAGCCGCTCATGGCGATCGCAGACCAAAAGCATTTGTGGGTGCTAGCGAATCTTAAAGAGACACAGATCCGCAACGTCCGCGTGGGTCAACCCGTGGACATCCATGTCGACGCATTTCCACACGTCGTGTTCCGGGGCAACGTCGAGAGCTTGTCGCCCGCCACAGGGGCGACGTTCGCACTGATCCCGCCGGACAACGCGAGTGGCAACTTCACCAAGGTGGTGCAGCGCGTCCCCATTCGCATCGCGATCGACCCGAGCTCCGACCCGCAAGGGTTGCTCCGCCAAGGCCTTTCGGTCGAAGCGAGCATCGACACGACAAATCACTAGGGCCAAGCACTCCTCTTTCACCCTAGCATCCTTTTCGTGAGCGCGGAAATCTAAGCGTGCAAGCCCGTCGTCAGCCCCTCATCACCGGCAACAAATGGCTCATCACCATTCCGGTGATGCTTGCCGCCTTGATCGCGGTGCTTGATGCGAGCATCGTCAATGTTGCGATCCCCAACATGCAATCCAGTTTCGGGGTCGGCGTCGATGAGATCGATTGGGTGATCACGGGCTACCTCATCAGCAACGTGATCATCATCCCGACCACCGGCTGGATGTCGAGCACCTTCGGGCTCAAGCGCTATTTCGCGATAAGCCAGATCGTGTTCGTCATCGCATCGGTGCTGTGCGGCCTGTCATGGAACCTGCCTTCGCTCGTCTTCTTCCGCGTGCTGCAAGGCATCGGTGGCGGAGCGATCCTCCCCGTGGCGCTCACGATCATGCTGGAAGCGTTTCCGCCGCAAGAGCTGCCCATGGCATCGGCCCTCTTCGGCGTCGGTGCCGTGCTCGGCCCCGCCATCGGACCGACGCTGGGCGGCTGGCTCACCGACGCCCTCTCGTGGCAGTGGATCTTCTATGTCAACGTGCCCATCGTGGCGGCATCAGTGATCTTGAGCCAATTACTCATCCATGAGAATCCTGAGGTGCTCGAAAAGCGCCGTCGCGCTCCCATCGACTTCTTCGGCCTCCTATTCGTGGCCGTGTGGCTGGGCACGATGCAAGTGGTACTGCAAGAGGGTCAGCGTGACGGCTGGCTTGAGTCATCGTTCATCGTCTGGCTGAGCGTGATTTCCGTGGTGTTCTTCGTCGCATTCCTCGTCACGGAGTTGCGCAACCCGCATCCGCTCATCAACTTGCGCATCTTCTGCAATCGCAATTTCGCCGTGGGGTCCGTTGCGGGCGGAATGCTCGGCGCTGCACTCTTCGGTGCTGTCTTCATCTTGCCGCTCTTCGCATCGCTGCTGTTGAACTACACGGCTCTGCAGATCGGCTTGGTGCTGCTGCCGGCTGCGCTCGTCAGTCTCGTGTTGTTCCCCGTCGTCGGCCGGCTCGGTTCGTTCATCGACCCGCGCGTGCTCATGTTCATCGGCATTTGTCTCTTCACGGCATCCCTTCTCGGCAACGGTTTCATCAACCAGCAGACCACCTTCGGCTGGCTCGTCTTCTTACAGACCTTGCGCGGTGCTGCACTGCCGTTTCTCTTCACCGCCGTCGGCGCGCTTGCGCTGGTCTCGCTCAAACCGCAAGATAGGGCCGACGCGTCGTCGCTGTACAATCTCACGCGGACGCTTGGCGGCTCGATCGGCATCGCGATCATCGCGACCGGGCTCGTCAATCGCCAGCGTTTCCACTTCGAGCGTTTCGGCGAATCGGTGACTCAATTCGACGTCGCCACACGTCAGCGGCTAGCACAACTCACGGCCGGCGTCGGCTCGCACGGCGGCCCGACCGGCCTCGTCAATGCTAAAGCAACGGCAGTGCTCTCACTGCAGCTCACGCAGCAAGCCTATATCTCTGCGTTCGACGACATCGCGCTTGCGCTCGCGGCCATTTTCTTTTTGACCTCGCTCTTGATCCCCATGTTCAAAACCGAACGCGCGCACATGCAACAAGGCGCCCCTGCGCCGGCCATGGAGTGAGCCGCAAGCGACGTTGCGGCTAGCCGCCCGAAACGCCAGACGCCCCGACGATATCGTGCACTTCGGTAAGGAAATAGGCGGTCCGCGCTGGCGCGCCACCAAGATCTTTTGCGGCCGTGAGGTTGACTTCAGCCCCGCGCAAGTCCGATTGGATCAGATCGAGCATGCCCGCGACAAACCGCCCCGGCTCGTAGCTCGGCGTCATCTCGACCGCTCGGCGTGCATACCCCGCGGCCGACGATGAGTCACCGTTTTGCAGGTACACAAGCGCGAGGCTCGTGTAGGCTTCTGCCCGTGGCTCGCGCACGATCGATGAGCGAAAATATGACTGGGCCTGTGAGCTATCACCACCGGCCTGCGCCGTGAGGCCGGCGAAATAAGGTCCGCGCCAGTCATGCGGTGCCGCATCTCCGGCTGCGTTAAATGCGGCCGATGCAAGTTCAATTCGGCCACTGAGCAACGCGGACGTCCCGACATACAGCAGCTGGCTCACGTCGACCGGGCGTTTGGCAAGCGCATCGGTGAGATCAGAACGCAGCACTGCTGTGCTTTCAGAGGGTTCGCCTGAGGGCAACGCTCTTGTAAAGCCTAGATCTTGGCCGACGTCAAGCAAATAGTTGCGCGCATCGCTCGAGACCTCGGTGAGCTTGGTGTTTGTCTGCGGCGCGACCGCAACCGTGCTTGACGGATTCGAGGGCGGTGGTGTCGCCCAGGGCGGACGTACGGGCCCCGGCGTCGCCTGCGCGACCGCCACCGGCTGCGGCGTTGCCAGCGCGCGGTGATGCACGATCTTCGGACGCGCTGTCCGGGTGGGCGACGGTAGCGGAGAGGCGACAGCAAGCGCAACAGATGGCGACGGGCTTGGACTCGGTTGCACGACCGGCTTCAGTGCAAGTTTTGGCCGCTTTGCTGTGCGTGTCGGTGCTTGCACACCGGCGCGCTGGTACAAAGCGACCGCTTCCCCTTTGCGACCCAGCTTCTCGAGCGCCTCGGCGCGGCCGACCATCGCCGGCCGGTATGTCGGCGACCGCTTCAGCTCTGCTTCAAAATCTGCAAGCGCTGCTGCGTACAGGCCTTCCTCCATCTCGACAACGCCAAGGTCATAATGGATGAACGCTTGGTGGGGTGCCGCTGCGGATGCAGCGCGCAGTTGCTCGTCTGCAAGTTCTTGTTTGCCCTGACGTTCGTAGAGTTGACCCAATGCTACGAAGTTCCAGGGATAGCGCCGGTCGTCAGTTTCCCCCATCAAGTAATACTTCTCGGCTGTCTTCGCGTCGCCAGCACGCAGCGCGACATTGCCCGCGCGATTGGCGATCGTCGCATCACCACCGTTGTCTGCGACAGCGCGCTGCGCGAGTGCGAGTGCACGCGCGGTGTCACCGCGAGACACGGCTTGCTCGGCATCATCGATAGGGGAGCTAACCGTCCGGTTGCTTTGCAGCCCCGGTATGTGAAAACCGGCGATGTTGCTGGGCACGATATTGATGATGACGGCGACGACCGCTGCCGCCGTCACGAGCACGGCGAGCCAGATCAGAATCCGTTCAACGAGTCGCGCCACTGCGCTGCACCTTTCCGTTCCGAGCCTGCTCGCTCTTAAGGACTAGGAGTTTGCGACGTTGTGCCCATGGTCCCCGTGCGGGACGGCACGAAACTCTCGTTCGTGCTGCCCCGTGGCGTAACACGCCGGGCCGAAACTGCAGTTCGGCACCTTGCGTGGTTGGCTCTTTTCCTCATACTGTGGCCGGGCTTCGCCGTGTTCGCGGCTGTTCCACCGGCGTCCGCGCTGCCTGTCGTCACGAACGTCTCCGGCACGGTTGTCGTGCGCTCTGCGAACGGCGTGTCGCGCGATGTGATCTCGACACGCATCATGCATCCGGGCGATACGCTCGTCACCGGCGTCGATTCGCTTGCGCTTGTCAGTCTTGCCGATACGGGCAGCGTGCGGCTTGGGCCGGGCAGTACCGCTTCAGCTGCGTCGACCGCCTCGACGCTGTCGCTGGATCTTTCAAGCGGCTCCGTCTGCGCGCAAGCGCTCTCCACCGGCGTGAGCGTGCAAAGCGGCGGACTGTCACTCGCCGCGGCGGATAACACGTCGATCTTCAGTCTCATCCGTGATGCGAACAACACGACCATCGCGGTCTACCAAGGTCAGGTCACCGCATCGATTGGCGGGAAGACGCCATGGACATTTGCCGCCGGCGATGCAGCAGTAAGCTCAAACGGCGGCAATCCGGTCAAAGTGCCGATCGAGTCTGTGCAACCACAGTTCGCTGCGCTGCACTGTCCAGATGAGGCGCTCATCAACCGGGTCGTGCCGAGCCCAGCGCCAGGTGCCTCAGCTGCAAGTCACAGCAGCGGCGGAGGTCTTTGGGCTATTCTGCTTGGCATTGGCGTCATTGCTGCCGCCGCTGGGCATGGGGGCGGTGCGGGTGGTGGCAACACGAACACCGGGCCACCGCCGTCGACGCCGACACCTGGACCGGGCACGATTGCGCTGAGTACGTCGAGTCTGTCATTCGCGCTCGACGGAGGACCGCAAACCTTTAACGCCTCGGAAAGCAACTACGGTGGACCGCTCGCAGCCAAAAGCAGCGATGACACGATCGCCACAGTGTCACCCGCGTCGGGGACCAGTCCCGTCACCTTCACCGTGACACCGGTCGGCAAAGGGTCGACGACGATCACCATCAGCGATAATCATGGCGGATCCGAAAAGGTGACCGTCAGCGTTGCCGCTCCGGGAACGCTCATTGTCACGCCGCCCAACCTCACGTTCACCGTTGGCGCGGCATCGCAAAGCATCAACGCGAGCGAGTCAGGATACGCAGGCAAGATCCACGCGAAGACGGGCGACCCGACCGTGGCCACGGTCTCGCCGGCCTCTGGTTCCGGGCCATCGACGTCCTTCACCATCACGCCGACGGGCGGTGGCACCACGACCATCGTCGTCACGGACGATCATGGCGGCAGTCAAACCGTTGGCATCACCGTGGCCGGTCCGCTGTCAGCGGCTCCATCAAGCCTGTCGTTTGTCGGTACCACGACAGCACAAAATTTCAACGCTTCCGACCCGCTGTATACCGGCATCATCAGCGCATCGATCGATCATCCGGGCGTCGCGAGCGTGACCCCGGTTGGTTCCACGACCGGTCCGAATGTGAAGTTCAGTGTCACGCCGTTGGCCGCGGGGAGCGCAACGATCACCGTCAGTGACAGCCTCGGGGCGAGCACGAGCGTAACGGTGACCGTGTCCACCGGATCGCTGACCGTCAATCCACCGACCCTCACCTTCACGGTCGGCGGCGCTCCGCAAACGTTCAACGCGAGCGAAGCAGACTATAGTGGGTTGATCTCGGCAACGAGCTCGAACACCGCGCGGGCAACCGTGTCGCCGGCGTCAGGCTCGGGGCCGTCGGTGAATTTCACGGTAACACCGACGGCCAGCACCGGCAAGGACACGACCATCGGTGTCAGTGATACGCATGGCGGTCTGGTGTTCGTCGACATCTCGATCACCGGTCCCCTCACACCGACTCCGTCGAGCCTCACGTTCGCCGGTACGACCGCACCGCAGACGATCACGGTGAGCGACCCCAATTACTTCGGTAGCATCAGCGCCAGCAGCACAAACCCGGGCGTCGCCACGGTGAGCTCGCCGAGCACGGGCCCGAGTGGTGTCTTCACGGTGACGCCGGTGAGCATGGGATCGACGACGATCAACTTCGCCGATTCTAATAGCGGCGCGACATCGGCCACGGTGACCGTCACCGCGGGACCGCTCATCGTGAGCACGAGCTCGGTGGTCATCACAAGCGCAGGCGGCACGGCACCCTTCACCGCATCGGAAACTGATTACACGGGATTGATCAGCGCGTCGAGCGACAACTCTGCAATTGCGAGCGTGAGTCCGGCATCGGGCGGCGGCCCTGGGCCGGTCCCATTCACGATCACAGCCGGCAGCACCGCGGGATCGACCACCGTCCATGTGACGGACGATCACGGCGGCTCGCAGCCGATCGCGGTCAGCGTGCTGCTGCCGCCAACCGTTTCGCCCGGCTCGCTCACCTTCACCGACGTGGGCTCGACCAACGCGCAGACGGTGAACGTCTCAGAACCTGGTTATAGCGGACCGTTCGGCTTCGTCAGCGACACGTGCACGGGCTCGGGTATCGCGAGCTTGAGCGCGGCGGGCTCAGGCCCGAGCTCAACCGTGACCGTGACGCCGCTCGCCGGTGGGAGCTGCTCGTTCTCGGTGCAAGATACCACGCACAGCCTGACGAGCAATCCGGTTTCGGTGACGGTAGGACCGTTTGGCGCCATCGTGCCCACCCCGTCCAGCCTCACGTTCAGCGATATCACACCGCAATCGTTCACCGTGAGCGAGTCCGGTTATACGGGCAACTTCACGATCGATCAAAGCAGCTGCTCAGGGGCCAACATCGCGACCGTGAGTCCACTCTCCGGCAATGCGTCGACGACCTTCACGGTGACGCCGTCCATAACAAACCCCGCTGGCGGCAGTTGCAACATCAACGTCACCGATGACCACGCCACTGCGGCCGGCGTCGTCGCGGTCACGGTCGGACCGTTCGGCGCGATCTCCATCAGCCCGCCAACGATCAGCCTGACCGTCGGGCCTGATCCACCGCCTGTGCCCTTCACCGTCGCTGAGACTGGCTACACAGGGATCTTCACGGTCGATGACAGCGTGTGTTCCGGCGCGGGCATCGCGCGCCTGAACGGGGGCAACACCGGCACGAATTTCAAGGTGAAAGGACTTGGAACAGTAGGTAACTGTGCGATGGTCGCGACCGATGACCACGGAGGGACAGGTAAGCTGCTCATCTTCGCGACCTCGGGCAGCATCACGGTTTCTCCTGGGCAAACGATTCAGTTCGCCGCGGGAGCACCAGCCTCTCAACCCATCACGGTATCCGACACACTCGCAACACATTTCACTGCGACGAGCTCCGATCCGACGGGTAACATCGCCGCTGTGGCGCCGCCATTGAGCGTGAGCGGAGCCTTCACCGTGACCACGCAAGGAACGACCGGACAAGCGTCGATCACCATCGCTGACGACGCGGGTGGTCAAGCCGTGATCAGCGTCGGCGTCGGGATGAGCCCGCTCATCAAAAAGCATAAACCCGTCATCCACAAACCGGTCCCTGTGGCGTCGCCGACGCCGCGACCGCACTTGCATCGGCCGATCGTGACGCACCCTGGCGGCTCGCCCAGCCCGCGTCCGTCGCTGTTGCCGACGCCCTCGCCGCAGGTGTTCGGGCAGCTGACCGTCTCGGCGCAGAGTGTGAATCTCGTGGCTGGCGGTCCGCCACAACAGATTATGGTTTCTGAGATCGGATACGGACGACGCTTTGACCTCGTCACATCAAACGCAGCAGTCATGCGCGCGACGACCGCGGCGAACAACGGTCCGGTGACGAGCATCCTCGTGCAGCCGCTGTCGGCCGGCACGGCAACTATCCGCGTCACAGACGATCATGGTGGCGTCATGACGATCACGGTCGTGGTACGCGCGGCGCGACCACCTACTGCACATCCGTTCGGGCATCAAGGAGGCGCATGATCACCACGATCCCTCTTGAGGACACATTTGGCGACATCACGCGCAAGGCAAGCAGTGGCAAACAGGTCGGCGCGTCGCAGCTCGCGAGCATGGCCGGCATAGCCGCGCCGCGGCTTGAGAAATTGCTCAACGATGCCGAACGGCCGACGCCAGCCGAGGCGCGCGCAGTCGCAGAGACGTTGCATCTCGACCCGGGCAAGCTCACCGATTCCGGCTTGCAGCAATGGTATCCGCAACCGTTTAAGGCGCCGTCGTTCTTGCAACATCAGATCAACGCGCCATATCCGAGCAACGGCTATTTCCTGATTCTCAAAGAGGCAGGCATTGCTGCCTTCGTCGACCCCGCAGGATCGCCAGCGCCGATCATCGAGACGCTGCGCCGCTCAAAGGTCGCGCTCACCTACATCTTGCTCACCCACAAGCATCGCGATCATAGCGATGCGCTTGGCGCTGTGCGCAAGGCCTTTCCGGATGCGCAGCCGGTGATCCATGAGCTTGATGCAAAGGAAGTCGGGAGTGCAGCCCACGGTGCGATACCGATCCGTGATGGCGGCCGATTGCCGTTTGGCGATGCGAGCATCGAGATGTTGCACACACCCGGGCATACCGATGGATCGTCATGCTTCATCTATAAGGGGATGATCTTCACGGGCGACGAGCTTTTCGCAGGCTCGATCGGACGCGACTTCGGTGAGCGGTTCCATTACAGCGATCAGCTCGCGGCGATCCGGCAAAAAATCCTTTCGCTTCCCGGTGAGACCGTGGTGCTGCCCGGCCACGGCCCAGCGTCAACGGTCGCACAGGAGCAAGCGCACAACCCCTTCTTCTAATATTAGGCGGGCGGGCTGGTCGAAGGCCGCTCCACACGAGCCCCCGAAGGTGGCCACAATGCGTCTCACCACGTGGCTTTCCCAAAATCGAGCGCTCGGCATAGCGATCGCAATCGTCCTCGCAGGGTGCAGCTCAGGCGCGGGTTTCGGCTCGCCCGCCAGCGGGCCTAATCCAGTGCAACCCTATGGACAGCCGATGGGCGTCTCGCCGACGCCGATGGTCAGCGGCTCAGGCGAGCCGTTCATCCCCGGGCAAGAACCGCCGTTCGCGCAACCGGGTGGCCCTCCAACTGCGACGCCAACACCAGCGCCGAATAGCATCACGATCGTCGGTCCGGCTTTGCGTCTCGCGTATGACGGCTCGGCAAAAGATCCGGTCAAGGCACCGCGCATGCTCGAGCTCTCGTTTGCGCTCGAGAACACGACCCAGAATCCCGCTAAGGTGAGCAGTGTCGTCGCGCATTCCGGATCCACCGCGCTCGGCACGTCGCCGATCAAGGTGAGCGCCGCGCCCGGACAGACCTCTGAGGTCGTCGCGCTCGTGCTCAAGACGAGCGACGATCCATCAAAGTACAAAGATGTCGACCTCAGCTTCTTGGATGATGCGAAAAAAATGGTCGGCTCCTCGAAGCTTGACGTGCCGCCAATGGAAACGCAATTCACGTCGCTCGACGAAAAGCATCCGAAGGGGCCGTTTTCGGTGGACAGCCTTGAGATATCGCCGATCAACGTCGGGAAAGCTCCGCACTTCGAATGCACCTTTGCGCTGACCAACGCGACCGGGTCACCAGTTTCAGTCACCGAATTCGACGTCAAGCCGCCGAAGGGTGACACGATCAAAGTGTACATGCTCTTACCCGTTCCGGCTCGCTCGGTCTCCGGTTTCCTGAGCCTTGTGCTGCCGTATAACGGTGATGCCGTGCCGTCCGGCACCTACACGGTCACCGCGATGCAGACGGTCAATGTGGCGGGCAGAGCAACCGCCGTCCTGCTCTAGCCTATAGATGGCACGCGATCGCGACGTCCTCGACGTCGACGTGCTCTTCGTCGGCGCCGGTCCAGCGAGCTTGGCCGGCGCGATTCGCTTGGCGCAGCTCTACGCGGCCCACAACGAGGCCATCAAAGCCGGCACGAAATCCGGTACCGAGCTTTCGGCCGACAACATCCTGGTCATTGAGAAGGCGCGGGTTGTCGGCGACCATGGGATCTCAGGTGCGGTGCTCGATCCGCGTTCGTTGCGCGAACTTTTCGGGGATTTCATCGCGGCAGGTTGCCCTGTGGAAGGTCCGGTCACATCGGACCGGCTGTGGTGGCTGACCAAAAGCAGCCACATCACCGCCCCATTCACACCGCCTCCCATGCACAACAAAGGCAACTACGTCGCGAGCCTCAACAAGCTCGTGAAGTGGCTTACGGCACAAGCCGAAGCTTTAGGGATTCAGGTCTTTGCTGAAACGCCGGGTCAGGAATTGCTTTTCGAAGGTGACCGCGTGATCGGCGTGCGCACAGGTGACAAGGGCGTCGATCGAAACGGTCAGCCCAAAGCCAATTACGAGCCGGGTGCAGACTTGCACGCCAAGGTGACGGTGCTCGGGGAAGGCCCGCGCGGCACGCTTGCCAAGCAGCTCGATCACCGCCTATCACTCGGCCTGGGGCGCAATCCGCAAGTCTACAGCATCGGCATCAAGGAGCTGTGGCAGATGCCCAAGGGCTCGACTCCGGCCGGTCAGGTCATCCACACACTCGGCTATCCGCTCGATGATCAAACCTTCGGTGGAGGCTTCATCTATTCGATGGCCGATGACATTTGGGACGTGGGCCTCGTCGTCGGATTGGACTATCGCAATCCGCAACTCGAACCGCATGTCGAGTTCCAAAAGTTCAAAACCAATCCAAGCGTCGCTCGGCTGCTCTCCGGTGGCCAGATGTTCCGCTATGGGGCAAAGGCGATCCCCGAGGGTGGATACTGGGCGATGCCACGCTCGTACGGCGACGGCGTGTTGCTCGTCGGTGATTCAGCCGGCACGCTCAACCCGTTACGCCTCAAAGGCATTCATCTGGCCATCAAATCGGGTATGCTCGCAGCGGAGACCTGTTACGAGGCCATCACCGTGAGCTCTTGCGACGCGACGCAGCTCGCTGGCTACGAGCGCGCACTAGAGTCATCGTGGGTACGCTCGGAGCTCTATGGCGCTCGCAATTTTCATCAAGGCTTTGACCGCGGGCGGCTTGCCGGTCTTGTAAACGCCGCGCTGGGCTTTGTGACGGGCGGCCGCGGCTTTGGGATTCACGACCGACTAGCGGGCCATGAAGGCTATGCGCGGATGGAGAAGCTTGTCAATTACTTCGGCCGGAATGTTCCTGGCTTTGAGCGGCCTCGCTACGACGGCAAGCTCACCTTCACCAAACTCGATGACGTGTTCCGCAGCGGCACCAAACATGACGAGAATAGCCCGTGCCACTTGCATGTGGCCGACACGGACATCTGCGCAACGCGGTGC
>JAFANK010000337.1 GCA_019232725.1 Vulcanimicrobiota bacterium
AGAGTTCGAATACGTTTTTACGTTGCGTTTACGAGCGGGCTCTGTGCGGCCACCGGCACACTGGAAAGCGGTAGACGCGCAGCTTGAACTGCGCGTCGACCGCTGAGGCGCTCCCTAGGGCTTGAATTTGGCGATCTTGTTCGCACCGCTTTCGGCGAACCAAATATCGCCGTCCGGGCCTTTGGTGATGCCAATTGGCGCGCTCGCTGCAGTTGGAATAGTGAACTCGCTGATCACACCGGCTGGCGTTATTCTGCCAACTTGGCTCGCGATATTTTCGGTGAACCAAATATTGCCGTCCGGGCCTGCGGTGATGCCCCATGGCCCACTTGACGGCGACGGCACGGCGTACTCCGTCATGGTACCGCCAGGCGTGACCTTGCCGACCTTATTTGCACCGTATTCGCAGAACCAGATATTACCGTCGGGCCCAAGCGCCAGAATCGAACCAAGATCGCTCGAGGCAGTCGGCACTGGGTATTGGGTGATCACACCACTTGTCGTGATCTTACCGATTTCGTTGGCAACCGTTTCGACGAACCACAGGTTACCGTCGGAACCCGCCACGATGTGATTCAACCCAGCCGAGACCGCGCTCACCTCGTACGAAGTCGATGAAGACACTGCTCCGCTCGTCGTCATGACATCGATCCAAGAGGTGAGGTGGCTGCAGTGCTTGCCGCACCCGACGCGCCTTTGGTCGGTTATCCACAAATTGCCATCTGGGCCGGCCGCGATGCCTTGGGCGGCGTGTGTGCCCACGCCGGCACCGTTGAGCGAGAAGCTCGAGACTACCCCGGTAGCCGACATGGTGCCGATGATGTCGTCACCGTGCACAAACCACAGGTTCTTGTCAGGACCAACGATGATTGCAAACGGCCCGCTTGATGCGGTATCGGAATATTCGGTGAATGCTCCGCTTGTCGTCACTTCTCCGATCTTGCTCGCGTTGGATTCCGAAAACCAGAGATTCGCGTTCGGTCCGGAGATGATGTCGCGGGTGTTGCTCCCTGCCGTTGGAATGATGTACTCGGTAGCAGACAGCTTCGGCGGCGCAGACGTGATGGCGATCGAGTAGTTCGCGCTGGCATGTAGCCGCGGTGAACCGGAATCCATCACGCTCACGATCACATGGAAGGTCCCGGCTGTCGTCGGCGTTCCGACGATAGCTTCCGCGGGAAGCGTCAGAAGGGTAAGACCAGGCGGCAAACTTGAGCCCTTCGCGGCTGACCACGTCCAAAAATATGGCGCTGTGCCGCCGGATACAGAGAGCGTGTAGCCATTGCTGCTGCCACCATACAATTTCCCAACTTCTCCGGGCGGCGGAGATCCTGAGGTGATCGTGAGTGGCGACGGGGACGGTGATGGCGATTGCGACGGTGACGGGGAGGGTGCCGGCGTCGGCTTTCCTGAGATCAGCTCCCACCAGTACGTATGACCTGCAACGACGGCAAACGTTGACGCACTGCCGGGGAACGTCACCATGTTGCCAGTCCAGCCCGTATCGAACTCTGTATCCAACAAGGCATTGGCCGTGCCGTCAAACGTCTCTAAGGCGAGTGTTTGACCTGCGTCGCTTGCCGGCACCTGCCATGACGTGACAGGAAAACCGGAGAGACCCATTGCGCCCGAATATTGTTGCTGCACCCAGAAGATCGTGTTTGGTGCAGTCGTCGTTGCAAAACGGCGGCTTTGTAGCGCGAAGCGCGACGGAATGCGAGTAATCGCCTGTGGAGCGGGTGCGCCTACGGGGGCGCTGATGTAACTCGTAAGTTTCACCGTCGGGTTTGCCGGAGGCGAGGCGACACTTGCAATGGTGAAGGAGCCCGAGAAACCACCGATCGCCGGGATGGGCAGTGCAGTACCGGCGACGATTGGGTCGACCGTAGACCTTGACTGTGGCGCCGCCGTCGTTGCGGGCATCGTGGGGGGCGGTGGTGTCGTGTGCACGTTTTGCACCGCTGAGCTTGAACAGCCAACGTAGGCTATCACCACCACGCAAAAGAGCAAGCCGATGCCCAAAATCCATCGCCGTGACATAGTAAGCCCTCCCGAAGCGATCAGAACGGCTCAAGCCTACGTCGCATCGGTAAACGAATCGTAAAAAAGGTCTTTTTACGCTGGATTTACTGCCGTCGGTTACGCTGCGTACATGGTCGCGTCATCGACCGCTCTGGGACGGCAGGATATCCGATGGGCCTCCGGGCTGGCCGGGTTTGGCTTTCGTCTAGCATGCACTGTGGCCGGGCCAGCACTGCTCAGCCTAGCATTTCCACCGTTTGATGTAGGGCCGATCGCGCTGATCGCATTGGTCCCCTTATTTCTTTTGTGGTCCAAGCTCACGTGGAAACAGGCGTTCTGGTGGGGATGGCTCGCCGGCATACTCATGTTCCTGACGATCCTGTACTGGACTTCCATTACGATTTTTGAGTTTGTCGGTGCCTGGTCATCGCTTGCGCTCACGCTGCTCTGCGCTATAGAGGGTTTCGCCGTCGCAGCCACAGCCGTGTCGGCCGCACTGGTGGGAAAAGGTGCATTCAGGCTAGGATCCATTTTTGGCGTGCCTGCGGCATGGGTGATTTTTGAGTCCATTCGCACGAACGGCTCACTGGGCGTTCCCTTTGGTCAGCTCGGGTTGGTAGCGTCACACGTGCCATGGCTGCTGCCGATCGCAGCATTAGGAGGCGTTTACATTCTGACTGCGGTGGTGGCGCTTGCTAATGGCGCTGTGGCGGCGATATTGATTGGGTCGCGGAGCCTTCGCATCGCGGGAGCGGTCGTGCTCGGGCTCCTCGCCGTTATTGTCGCGATATCCAACACGCGACGGGTTGATGCCTTGGCTCCTGCGACTCTTCGGGTTGCGATTGCTCAGGGGAACATCGAGCAGGATGTAAAGTGGACCCCGCAAGTCTTTGCCCAATCGCAAAAGATCTACGCGAACATGACGCGAGAAGCCGCGTCGCGCGGCGCGCGAGTAGTCGTGTGGCCAGAAACCGCCATCACGACATCCGCGCCTCAGGATCGGATGTTACTGCAGAAGCTGACGGGACTTGCCGCGTCAACACACGTGTGGATGCTCGCAGGCACGATCGACACCCCAACGCCGCAGGGCTATTACAATGCACTCATCGACCTCACGCCACAAGGATCAGTTAGCGGAATCTACCACAAGCACTGGCTCGTCCCGTTTGCTGAATATCTGCCGTTTGCGAACCTGTTGCGCCGCTTTCCGATCATGGATCAGGCATCGACCTTCCTTGCAGGCCTGGGACCGCACGTGCTTTCTGCTGGCGGCTACTCGTGGGGTCCGCTCATCTGTTACGAGTCGGCATTTGCACCTTACGCACGGGCCACAGTCAACGCCGGCGCTGATGTGATCGTGATCGCGACGGACGATGCCTGGTTCAACAGCACGCCCGAACCGTATCAGCATGCTGACATCGCGGCGGTTCAGGCGGTGGCAACAGGCCGTTGGATTGTGCGAGCTGCGAGTACCGGCATTTCGGAAATCATCAATCCCCATGGCGTTATCGTCAGTGCTCTTGGCGTCGGTCAGCGGGGCATCGTCATGGGTAACATCGGGCAAGGGATCCAAACGCCTTATGATCGCTACGGAGCGGCCTGGCTGATTACACTATGTCTCGTCGTTCTCGCGAGCGGGATTATCGTTGCTCGCGTGCGTCACACAGCTTGATCGCGGTGGCGCAGCGGCCAATCCAGCAAGAAGGCTAACAACAACCCGGTCACGGCCGCGTATATTGTCGTGCCAACGAGCAAGGTCGCTGGCCAATCAGTGCCCACCGTCAGCCAAAATGTTGTGAACATGGTGGCAACGTAGATCGCGGGTACTGACGCGCCGACGATGTACAACGCGCGACCCGCGAGCGGCGACCGCAACCGCCGCACGATAAGGTCGGCCATGAGGCCGGTAATCGTGGCCCCGGCGATGAGCCAATAATTGTCCGCCATGAGCGCTTGTAAAGCCGATGGAAATGCGATGAGGAGGGTCAACGAGCCAAATGGTAGCCGCCAGATGCGAAGCAGAAGCAAGGTAAAGCTCATGAGCAGCACCGTCTGAACGATGACCTCGGCAACGCCAAGCGCCTGTTCAAAACTGCTCATATCGCCGTGCCCCATGCCATTTGTGGCACCGGAATTCGTGTACACCATATTGGTGAAGGCCATGGTGACCTGATGCGGGTTCTTTGCAGCAAACGTGTCGACCATGGGGCTTGCGAACACGGTGAACATCGCAAGTGCCGCAACCGCCGAAGCGGCGCTGAGGAGCATCGGCCCCAGCGTGCGCCACCCGCGCGCTGTGGAGGGCGTCAGTCGATACCAAGCGGAGCGCACAGGTCCGGTGCCGGCTAGGATGCCGGAGGTCAACAAGAACAGGTGCGGCGGGCTTATGTATGCTGCCGTGTCGAATTCGATACCGAACATCAGGTGCCAGCACAGATCGATGAGGCCTGCGACGATGAACAATCCGACGCCGAGCAGCGATACCACGTAGCCCTGCGGCAACGAGCGCTGCCAGGCGAAGCCTTTCTTTCTATTGCTGAATGCCGTAGGGCCGAGGACCGTGCCCATCAGCGCCATCATGCCGTACAAAACCGCATGCCACGGTGTGAAGAAACTCTGATCGACCTTCCCGTGAAAGTGAGCCCAATTGTCGAGACTGGAGCCGAGGCAAAGCAGCACCATGTAGGCGCCCATGGTCCACTCGAAACGCTGGGTCGTCAACGGCTGAACACGTGCGACCGATTGAGGATTTCGCGGCGTCTCCGATGCAAGCAAGGCGGATCCGACAAGGAACTCCTGGGTGCTCATACGCCAAATCTGCGCCCTTGGAGTAAACGAATCGTAAAAACGTGCCCTCTTTTTCAATGCTCTGCGCGTTGCTGCCAGCGTTTACGCTGGATTTACGCTGCTCGCGTACCTTCAGCGTGATGATGCCAGCCGGCAGCAACCGGTTATCATCATGAAAGAAAACTGGACCTTGAGAGGAGGGCAAGATGAAACGCATGCTCGTGGTGTCGACGCTCGTAGCCGTCGCGTTTGCGACACTCAACATTGGACCAATCCCTGCGGCTCGCGCTTGGGGTAGCCCGGGTTGCAACCTTGGCAACGTGGCTGGATCGTTTGGATTCTCGTACAACGGGGTCGGGATTCTTCCCACAGGCCAAGTTCCTGTAGGAGCGGTGGGCAAGTACCATGCCGATTCAGCGGGCAACCTCACTGGGGATGAGATCAATAGCCTCGGTGGCGATGCTGAGTACCAAACCATCGTCGGCAACATCACCGTGACGCCGGATTGTTCAGGCACGCTCGTTGCGAAGGTGTATCAAAGTGGCGTCCTTGCGCGCACGAGTTACATCCATCTCCAGTATCAGAACAACACTCGTGAAGTGCTGTTCATGTTCCAAAAGCTCGTACTCCCAAATGGCTCAAGTCTTCCCGTAGTCATCAACGGAAGTGGGAAGCGCATATTCTCCGATCGGGGCGACTAGCCTCAAGAATCCCGAGCGGTAGCGCGCCACCTTCGATTTAGAGGGTGGCGCGCGTTCGTCGCGCACAGCCACGCAAGTAAACTCAGGCGATGCATGGAAGCCACGCGTATCGTGCATCAATCTTTCAATCGTCGGATGTGCCTTACGCGCGGGATGAAAAACGCCAAATACCTGCAGGCGGTGGCTCCGACCATACTTCCGAAGAACGAGCCGGCTGCGGGGTTCGGCAGTTTGATCGACCCGGCGTTATTGAATGTCCTACACGTCACTCGCCCCGACCAGGCACCGGCAATTGCGAGCGAACCCGCTGGACTCTCCGCGTTTCTTGCGAGTCATTCCATCCCCGGCCCCGCAGCATCGGTAGCAGGCTCCCTCTTCAATGGCACAGTCTATTTTGTTCAAATATCATTTACCACACCTCAAGGTGTGATAACCATTAGCGATGCGGACATGGCGGTTGCGGTCAGTTTCGCAAGCAGGGCGAGCCTACCGATCTCTCGCTACGCATCTCAGTTTGGAAAATGCAGCGTAACGATCGATCAAAACGTCATTGCGTATGCGGTAGACCTGCAGTCGAGCTCGGGAGGGAACAGCTACAACGATCAAACGCTCCAAGGTTGGGTGAACGATATAGCCAGCCGAAATAATTTGGCGAATGGGTGTATCGCGGTGCTCAACCCGCCTGGCGTTATGAACACGGATGCAACGGGCGGCGTGCTGGGATATCATGCTCAATCAAATCTTCCATATATCTTCGGAAACGTGCAAGGGCAGAACTTTTCACTGCAGGATGGCGCAGACGACTATGCCCTCGTGCTCAGTCACGAGCTCGCCGAGATGACGGTCGACCCCGCGGCAGACCTATCGAATCCCGAGGTGTGCGACGGTTGCGGGCCAAACTGTCAATCGGTTTTCAGGGATTATTTCGACGCAAGCAATGTCTATGTGGGAACATCGCAGGACTTTCCGCCAAGCTTTGCCTTTGCGTACTTCATCAATGCCATTGTGCAACCGTCCAGCGCCACCCAGTGCCCTGCGCCGAGCAGTGCGTGTGCCTACCCGCCCCCTGACGCAGAATAACGAAACATAGGTCGCTCAAGCAGGCGAACGCACGTTGGCTTGCGGTGAGCCAGAGCAGAGGATAAGATTCAAGGGGCCCGGCTCAGCGTTTGTCTTTTCTCAAGCCTTCCGCAACGAGGTTGATTATATGACTATCAAAAGAGTCAAAGCAATTGCGTACGTGATATCGGCAATCGTGATCCTGTTGGTCGCGCAGGTCTACCACTCCGCGCATCTCGCCATCGCAGCGCCCGCCAAGGGAGTCAAAAACATTGTCTTAGTGCACGGCGCTTGGGCTGATGGGTCGAGTTGGTCCAAGGTGATTCCACTGCTGCAAGCCGATGGCTACACAGTAACTGCCGTGCAAAATCCATTGACTTCGCTCAGTGATGACGTCGCAGCGACGAAGCGTGTCATCGACGCGCAAGATGGTCCTGTGTTGCTCGTGGGCCATTCGTGGGCTGGGGCAGTCATCACGCAGGCGGGGACGGACCCTAAAGTAGCCGGCTTGGTGTATGTCAACGCATTTGCACCGGATCAGGGTCAAGCGGTCGGGGAACTTGGGAAAGGTTATCCGACGCCCCCCGGGCTTGGAGCTGTGAAACAAGTCGGCGCGTTCCTCTGGGTTTCTCCGGCTGGAATCGCTGACTTCTTCGCGCCGGATCTACCGCGAAGCGAAAGCGCTGTATTGGCTGCAACGCAAGGTCCCATAGCCTCCGCAACCTTCACGCAGAAGGTCTCGAGCGCCGCCTGGAGGACGAAGCCCTCGTGGTGTGTCGTCGGGTCGCAGGATAAGATGATCGATCCGAGCCTTGAGCGTGCGATGGCGAAGAAGATCAAGGCGAAGAAGACACTTGAGCTTGCGTCAAGCCATGTTTCCATGCTTTCACATCCCGACCAGGTTGCATCGTTCATCGCCAGTGCAGCGTCGTCGTTGTAGGGGAGGGTCTGTATGGAAGAAAGGCGACTGGTGACGATGTCGCGTCGGAGTTTGTTGGCGATGGCAGGAGCTTCGGCTGCAACCACACTGCTCGGACAGAACGCAGCGTATCCTGAAGACGAGGAAGCACAACCTATCGTCGCGTCGCCGGCGCGTCCCAACCACACCTCCTTCCCGCCGTTAAAAAACGTGGATGCCGGCGTTCTCAACGTTGGCTACGCAGAAGTTGGTCCACATGATGGCCTCGCCGTTGTGTTGCTGCACGGCTGGCCATACGACATCTATAGTTATGTCGATGTCGCGCCCTTGCTCGCAGCGAAAAACTATCGGGTGATCGTCCCTTACCTGCGCGGCTACGGCACTACGCGCTTTCTCTCAAGCACAGCGGTGCGCAACGGCGAGCAGGCGGCGATCGCGGTCGATATCATCGCATTGCTCGATGCGCTGAAGATCAAGAAGGCGATCTTCGCAGGCTATGACTGGGGCGCGCGAACCGTAGACATCCTCGCCGCGGTGTGGCCGGAACGCTGCAAAGCGATCGTCGCTGTCAGCGGCTACCTTATAACGAACCTCAAAGCTCAGCAACAGCCATTGCCGCCACAGGCCGAACTCGGCTGGTGGTATCAGTACTATTTCTCGACCGAGCGTGGGAAGCGGGGCTACGACCAAAACCGGCACGCTTTCAACAAGCTGATTTGGAAGCTTGCCTCGCCAAAATGGAATTTCGACGATGCGACCTATGATCGCACGGCCGCGTCGTTCGACAATCCCGATCATGTGGACATCGTGATCAGCAATTACCGCTGGCGGCTCGGGCTCGCTCCCACGGAGCCAAAATACCAAAACGTTGAAGATAAGCTCCAGGCCGCTCCGACGATCTCGGTTCCTACCATCACGATCGGGAGTGACTTTGATGGAGCTGCAGCCGATGGAGCGGCCTACCGCAAGTTCTTCACCGGCAAGTATTCACACATAACGCTCAAGGGCATCGGTCACAACGTGCCGCAGGAGGCGCCTGACATATTTGCCGCTGCTGTCGACAAGGCAAGCAGTGCTTGATTTGCCGTACTATGGAAATGGAGAGTGAGCATGAAGCCGACCGTGAGCAGGACTGACGAGGAGTGGAAAAAAGAGCTTTCGCCCGAACAGTATCGGGTGTTGCGAGAGGGGGGAACCGAACGAGCCTTCACGGGGAACCTCTTGCACAACAAAGAGTCGGGCACGTACTCTTGCGGCGCATGCAAGGCTGAACTGTTCACGTCTGACGCAAAATATGATTCGGGGTCTGGTTGGCCGAGTTTCTATGAACCGATCCGGCCCGGCGTTATAACGTATGTTGATGACAATTCTGCCGGCATGAAGCGCACCGAGATCCGTTGTTCAGCGTGCGGCTCTCACCTCGGACACGTGTTTGAGGATGGCCCACAACCAACTGGGCAGCGCTACTGCACGAACAGCCTTTCGCTCTCATTTGAAAAATCGCGCTCGCCGGGCACGAGTTAATCGGGAGCAGCGACGTCGGTATTCGCGTGGCCGGCTGAGCCGAGGATCTCCAGTTCAGCAGTCTCAAAATCGAGGATCATTTGAATCCGGCGCATGACCGTATTATCAATTTTTCCGCGGTTGCGCAACGCGATCAGTTCCGTGCGTTGCGTTTGGAGCAGATCGGATTGCAGCTTGCGGTACAGTGACGTACTTTTAGCGGCAGCTTCGGCCGCTTGGCTGTCGGTCGCTGCAAACTCTTGCCAGCGTGTTCCAAAGTGCTTCTTCAGCGCGTCGAGCATTGCTGCCGGCACGTTTCCCTCCTCGCGCAAGCGCTCGATTTGCGTGAGTGCAGCTCGAGCGGTTTTTGCGAGCGCAAGACGCTCCTCTCGCGCGTCGGTCCCATCATCAGTGATGTGAAACAAACGAATCAATAAGGGCAAGGTCCCCGCTTGGCCGACTAGCGTCGCGAGCAGTACGCAGAATGTGAGATAGATGATAAGGTTGCGCCCGGGAAATGGCCCCGTGGCGGTTTCAAAAGGGATCGCCAGCGCCGCGGCTAGCGATACTCCGCCACGCATCCCCGACCAGGCGAGAACCGCCACATGTGACCAGTCTGCTTTCCCTTCGGCATGCTCGGGCTCGTTGGTAAACGGCAGCAGTCCTTGAGCAAATGTCCACAGGAACCGAATGATGATGACGGTGAGCGACACCGCAAGTCCATACCAGATCAGGCTACCGATGGAAAACTGCGATAAGCTTTGCACGATCGGGTGAAACTGCATGCCGACGAGTAGAAAGATGACCGAGTTAGCAAGAAAAGAAAACGTCGAAAGAAACGCGACGCCTCGTATCCGCGAAATGGGTCCGAAGAGCAGCGGTGCATAGCGGGCGACGAGTACCCCAACGGTCACGACAGCGAGCACCCCAGAGGCACCGACCCTACTCGCCAGCAAGTACGATCCAAAGGCCGAGATAAGCGCGATCATCGGCTGAAGTAAGTCGTCTTTTATGAAATGCCAAGCGAGCAGGGTCAGCACTCCGACGAGCATACCCACTGCGACCCCGCCGAGAATTCCGAGTACGAGTAACTCAATGGTATGCGACCACGAGAACGTTCCGCTGACCACTGCCACGACCGCGATGCCGTAGAGGACGAGGGATGTCGCATCGTTGACAAGGCTTTCCCCTTCGATGGTGGCAACGACGTGGCGCGGAATGCGCAACCGTTCAACGATCGGTGCAAATGCAACCTCATCCGTGGACGATACGGCTGCTCCTAAAACGAAAGCGGCAGCCCAGCCGAGCGCCGGCACGAGCGCATGGGCGACGACAGCGACGGCGACCGTCGTGACGATCACTAACCCCACCGCGAGTTGAAAAATCCACCACGCGCCGGAGACGAACTCACCGGTTGGCGCGGTCACGCTTTCCCAATACAAAAGTGGTGGAAGAAAGACCACCAGCACAAGATCCGGCGGGAGGCTGAGCGCGGGCGCGTTAGGGATATAGCCGATGGCCATGCCGCTGAGCACAAGCACAATCGGCCATGCAATACCGATGCGATTTGCGATGCCGACGAGGACGACGATAAGTCCGAGGATGAGGAGAAAGGTCCCCATACGCACGTTGATGAGTCATTGGCGCGCACATTTCCTATAGGTCAGAAACTGCGCCAAACGTCAGCGAACCGTCAGCTAACCACAAGCCGCGTCGAGGTAACGCGAGCGGAGAAGCTTTATCGAGTGCCTAACCCATGTGCAAGCAAGCTCGGCGCTTTGTCAAGCGGCGCGTTTTTATCCGTTACCGCTACGCCTATGCCAAATCGGAGGGAACTCTTGTGAGCACGCCTGCAATCCCCTTCAACATCGGCAACACCGCATTTATGCTCATCTGTGCGAGCCTCGTGATGTTGATGACTCCAGGTCTCGCGTTTTTCTACGGCGGTCTCGTACAGCGAAAAAACGTTTTAACGATCATGATTCAAAGCTTCATGTCGCTCGGCTGGACAACCGTCATCTGGTATGCGTTTGGGTATTCTGAGTCCTTTGGACCAGATTGGCATGGCATCATCGGGGATCCGACCCACTACGCTTTCCTCAAAGGGATCACGCTGCAGACGATGTTCACCGGCAACGACGCGGGTATCCCCCTTGTCGTCCATGTCGCTTACCAGATGATGTTTGCGATCATTACGCCGGCGCTGATAACCGGTGCATTCGCTAACCGGGTTACGTTCAAAGCGTACTTTTTGTTCCTCACCGGCTGGCTGGTCTTTGTGTACTTTCCCTTCGTGCACATGCTGTGGAGTCCGGATGGCATTCTTGCGAAGTGGGGCGCTCTCGATTTTGCCGGCGGCATCGTGGTCCACGCTTCAGCGGGCTTTGCGGCTCTGGCGTCAGTGCTGTACATCGGTCGGCGGCACGTGGTGGATAACACGCCACATAGCGTTCCGCTCATAGCGCTTGGCACCGGCCTCCTTTGGTTTGGCTGGTATGGCTTCAACGCCGGGTCCGAATTACGGGTTGACCCAGTAACGGCTACGGCCTTTCTCAATACGGACATTGCCGCATCCTTTGCGGCTGTCACGTGGTTTCTTGTGGAATGGGCTCGTGGGAGACAGCCGAAGTTTGTCGGCCTGCTCACCGGGGCTGTCGCCGGGCTGGCGACGATTACGCCGGCTGCGGGTTACGTCTCCCCGTCTACGGCTGTCGTGTTCGGGGTCTGTTCCGGCGTGATCTGTTATCTTGGCGTTGCGCTAAAGAATCGCCAGGGCTGGGACGATGCGCTTGACGTTTGGGGTGTGCATGGCGTCGGTGGCTTCCTTGGAATCATCCTCCTTGGGATCTTTGCTTCGACGGCCTGGAATCCCAATGGCGCAAACGGCTTGCTCTTTGGTGGCGTTGGATTTTTTGGCAAGCAGTTCGTGGCAGCACTCGTGTGCAGCGCTTGGGCCTTCATCTTCACCTACGCCATGTTGTGGCTGATCAACCGTATCACGCCTGCAAAAGTCGATCCGCTGGCCGAAGAACGCGGGCTGGATGTCGAGCTGCATGGAGAAGAGGCATACCCGGTGAGCGCTTAAGGGCCTCCTTACGGACGAATGGTAGTCCAACGGTATCTATTGCAACGCGAAGGGAAGAGTTGGAAGTGCATGCAATGCGTTCAGGACTTTCCGGAAGGCTCCAAAACAGTGTATGACGTAAACTTCTTTGATCCGCCTACGCCTGAATTCTGCCGACGCTGCGGTCAACTACTGACTGGCCATGAAGCAGATGGCGTATGTCTTGCTTGTTCGGCTGCAATGGCTTCCATAAAACCGCGGATAGAAGATGGTAAGCTTTGCGGCGACGCTATACCACGCCACTCCATTCGTAAAACGCCACTGCGGAAATAAAGTTGGTATATCCCGTTCGTCTGACGCTGTCTAGTGGTCGAAAGAAGGATTTGGGTTTTAGCATTCGGCGACGCATCGGCTTCATTGTCGCGAACTTAGCGTTTAGAAGCTCTGCGGAACGGGCAAGTATGCGTTAGCAAGGTCGTACGTTGACCGAACCTTGGTAACGGAGTGTATTCATGCCCTCAAAGAAGCGAAAAAAAGCCTCTGCCTCCAAACGAGCGAAAAAGGTCGTCGGCAAAATCTCCTCGGCCGCCAAAACCACGGCTGTCGTTGCAACGGCTGTAAGTGATGTCGCTGACCAGCTGTCTGGCAAGAGCTCAGCCAAGAAGGCTAGTGGGTCTGAGCCAAAGTCTGCTGGTAAGAGAGCGACGTAGGCTCGACGGGATACCGGGGAGCGTTGAAAAGCACGGACGGCCCTATTGGCCGCCCGTGCTTGATAGTTATGTTGCGTCGCGGATTTTGCGCTTCGCCCGATCGACATCTGCTTTCGTATTTTCGGCATCTTCGTGCAAGAATGATTTGACCTTTTCCCCTGTCGTCATTTCGTCGCCGTCTACATCGCGGCTGACGTGTTCGATCGTGGCTTTCGTTCTGTGTTCAACCTCGCTGCTCGCGTCTTTGAGGTCTTTCACAGCTTTTTCCGGTTCCTTTGACATAGTCAAGCGCCTCCTTTGAAACGCCAGCCTAGATATACCCTACGTACGTGGATATAGACATACGTGTCTCGAAAGAATTGCCGAAAGAAAAAAGGAGGAACCGCGGTTCCTCCGGTTCTCGGGTTACTGTACCTATGGAATGTTTCCGCAGGAGACGTAACGATTCAGATCCTTTGCGGACTCATGCACGTTGATAGCGAAGCGGCCACCCAGCAACGAGGTGATTGGGACATCGACGATCGTGTTTGAATCGCCGAGAACCACATTCTTGAGCGGGTATTTCGGCGCCGGGTTTGATTTAGCGCACGTGCCTGCATGGATGTGTGCTGGCTGATTGCCGGTTGTATTCTCATGTAGCAGATGGATAACCACCCGCGTCCTCCCATTGAGATCCGTGAGCGTGGCCGTACCCTGTTCTCCTGAGTGGCTCTGACTCATCATGCGAACCGTGACATCAGGATGAGTGGCTGCTCGTGCAATCCCAATGGTCGCAAAGAGCGCAACGAGAGTTAAGACGCTGACCGTGAAACGCATGAATATCCCTCCGGTTGACTGACGTTATCGAGCCATCATCGTGTCGCGCTTAGCTGGTCGTGTCATCGCCTCCGTTGCGAGTGATATCGCGTGTAACGTCGCGTGCGCGATCTTTCATGCTCGACATCATCTCTTGGCTTTCTTTTTGCGCTGAGTCGCGGACCGACTCGGTCGCTTGCGTCGCAACCCGTTTGCCGCGCTCAAACATCTCCTGCCCCATTTCGACCGTCTCGTTTTTCACGCGCTGAGACACCGACCCCAAGCGGTCACGTTCGAAATCCGTGGACGGAACCAGCATACCTGCTAAGAAACCGAGCGCCAAAGCACCCAGCCCTAAACCGACCGGGTTATCGCGCATGGTTTGCACCGCTTGGCGGGCACCTTCGCGAAGGTCGTCCGCGTCCGGTAGCTGCTCATCGATTTTCGCAAGGCCCGAGGCAACGCCGGATCGCACACCCGTCGTGGTTTCCGCGAACCGATCTTTGACCGTATCCACGGTGTCGGAGATCGAATCTTTTATGCGACGCGGTATATCGGCGCGGTAACCGATCGCCTCCACCGTGTCACCCATTTCCTCTCGGGTGTATGCTATCTCACGCCGGATTTGGTCTGCGTCTTTGCCCACTGTACCGTCTCCTTTACAGAATCAATAGCTTGCTCGGGTATCGGCGGCGTTGCGCGCTTGAGTTGCTTCTTGCCGCTCAGTACGAATGCGCCGGCAACGATCGAATAGACTACCGTGACGATCAGAGCGGAAAGCCAAGGCGCAAGACCGGCCGCGATAAGCGCCCAGATGAAGGTTGCGGTCAGCGCCGCAAATGCGCCAAGGCCGAAAATGCCGGCCCCAGCAAAAAGACCGGCCCCGACGCCGATCTTCTGCGCCTTTTCCGTCATCTCGACTTTTGCGAGTTCGATCTCTTTGCGAACAAGCGTGGCTATCTGATCGGAAAGCTGACGCAAGAGCGAGGCAATGGGTTGCTCGTGAAGATCACCGTGCTGCAACATCATATCCGCTCCATTCGTACTGGCGCAACCTCACGCGAAGTTCAGCTGCCCTCGCTGCCTCGCTCGCCCGACGACTTCAAGAATCGCGCGGCGGCAAATCCGACGACAAAGCCGCCGGCGGCTACGACCCACGGCTGGCGCCGCGCATAGTCGCTGACGTTGCGCATCAATTCTTCAGCATCAATATTTTTTAGGTAGTCTCCGATGCCGTCCAAGCGTTCCGCAGCCGTTGTGGCGACCGAGGCGGCTGAGTCTTGCCCGCGTTGGCGGAACTGGTCGGCCATGCCGTGCAAACTTTCGGCAGTCTTGCCCAGCTGATCACCCGCGGAGGTGGTCTGGCGATCGATCTGCTGCCGCAAGAATCCTTTCGCCTGCCCGGTTGCTTGGCGAGCGGTTTGCCGCACGGTGTCCACCGCCGAGTCCAGCGAACTGTCGCTGTCGACGTCGTATTGCGTTGAGGTAACATCACTCATTGAAGTTTCTCCTCGCTAGCGCGTAAGTTTTTACCCGCATCTTTAGCCGCAAAACACTACAACAAAGTCTTGGGGGCGATGCGCGCCTGCGGGGAATATTTGGGGGAATAGAAAGAGCAACTGACCGGTATGAACGACGCTCTTTCGCTTCTCAAGACAACATTGAAAGAATACCAGCGGCATCAGTCCCAGTGGCTGGCTGCAGCAATCGCCTATTTCGCGGTCTTTGCGATCGCCCCATTAATCATTGTCGTGGTAGAGATCGGTGGCTTTGTGCTCGGCCACCATCGGGTTCTGCTTGACGAGATCTATGGGTACTTGCGCTCGACCGCTGGGCCCGGCGCCGCGCTTGCGGTACAATCTATTGTCAGGGCCACGTTCAACCAGCGACACGCCGGCATCATCGCACAGATCATTGCCTGGTCAATCTTTGTCTTTGCCGCTATTGGGCTGTTCGCATCGATTCAGCAAGCACTCAACACGATCTGGGATATCCCACCGAGGAAGAAGACTTTGGGTGAGACCATCAAGGGTCGAGCCATGTCCTTTGGGGTCATCATTATCATTGCGGCGATCCTGCTCGCTTCGCTCGGTCTGAACACCGTCCTCACCGCCGCGGGCAGCGCCCTTGCGAGCTCCTTCCCAGCGCTGCCGACGCTGATGAAAGTTATAGACTTTGTGATCTCCTTCGCCGTCATCGCGGCGCTCTTGGCCCTCCTGTTTGAATTCTTGCCTGAGTGCAAGATCCAGTGGCGGGATGTTTGGATCGGGGCGCTCGTGACCGCCTTCCTGTTTGTCATTGGCCAGTTCTTGCTTGGTTGGTATTTGGGTCGGGCGGGCATGGGCTCGACGTATGGCGCCTTTGGCTCACTTGTCATCTTCTTGCTGTGGACAAACTACTCGGCGCAAATCGTTCTCTTTGGGGCTGAGTTCACCCACGTGTATGCCGAGCGATTTGGATCGCGCCGTCCCTTGGAGGTTGTTTCGCGTCACCCCAGGGCCCAAGTATCTCAGTAAACAGGCCGCTAGCAAACTTTCTGGGGGTTGGTTGAGACCTGCTTGCTGTGGGAACATCCCGACCAGTCCTAACCGGGCTCGGGAGGGGAAGTTATGGGTGGTATTCTTTGGACGATCATCGTGGTGCTGTTCGTCTTGTGGTTATTGGGATTCTTATTGCACTTCGGCGGAGGTCTGATACATCTTATTTTGGTGATCGTGGTGATATTGATCGTCTATAACCTGATCACTGGCCGTCGAGCTCTTTAAAACCGGAAACCGAGCCGCATCTAAGTTGCGTGACGAGATCTAGCGCTGTTAGGGAAGGAGACGCTCGTGAATAGTGGAGCTTTTGTTGTCGCTCAGGCTACAGCCGAACCGACAGCATTGTCGACGGATGAGGCGCAGGCCACGACGGGACCGACCACGGGGACCACAACGACCACCACCAACACGACCACGACGAACACGACGAGTCCAGACACAAATACCTGGCTCATCATCGGCGTCGTCGTTGTGGCTATCATAGTCATTATCGCCGTGGCGGTGAACCGAAACAAAAACACGACAACGATAGTGCGCTGACGTCGAAAGAACGGTGGGTGCGGGCGCCTTCTCAGTCGCCCCACTCCATCTGCGGAAGTCTACTTGCCATCCTTCGGGCAACTCCGACTACCCCACGTCAAGCGAATCCCGGTTAGTGCGGCTGTCTGAACCCAAAATGCGGGTGCACCGTGCTGAAACAAACAAAAAAGGCCGCGAAGCGAGGCGGCACAAGGTTTCCGATGGTGGGCGCGAGAGGTCTCGAACCTTTGACCTCTACAGTGTCAATGAGCGGATGAAGACACAAACCGAGTAATTGCGGCGCATCTGGTATCAGGCAGTGTCAATGAATTCCTTGCCGTATCGGTAGTTGGGCATTTTGTCAGCACTCTTGTGGCGCCCCCCAATGCCGAGCGCCTCGGGCATCAGTCGAGCTAACGACGGGAGGCCTTCGCCGAACGTCGGATGGATGTGCATCGCGTCAGCGAGGTCGCGCCACGTTGACCCGCGCCCGATATGCGCGTGATAAAAAGTGACGTCCACTGTCGTCCATGGACACTATCGGATATCGATTTGATGAGCCTTTCCTCAACAAAGTGAAGTCCATCGATGTCAACGGCCGCCCAACGAATCGTACGGGTTAGTGTTGACCGACTGTGGCCTTAAGGCGGAGATTGCAGCAGGCATATCAAATGTTGTTAACGGATGGATGTTCAGTATGCGGTCATTTTGGAGCCAGACGATGGCGCCTTTAGCGTGATCGTACCTGCATTGCCTGAAGTCCATACATTTGGTGAGACACAAGAAGAAGCTCTTCGGAATGCACGCGAGGCGATTGAGCTCGCCCTAATAGGACGCAGAGACCTTGGCGAAGAGATTCCCCCAAGTGACGAGCCGCGCGTTGAGCGCATAACCGTTTCGATTCCAGCCGCCTAGTGGCTGGATCGCCGCAGGTTCGGCCAGCTCGTTTGGTGCGTGTGTTACAGCGCATTGGTTTTGTTATAGCCCGTCAACAGGGATCACATGTTCTTATGCGTCGCGGCAGTCTACGCACGGTCATACCGATGCATGCTGCCCGCGACATACCAAAAGGAACGCTTGCAAGGATTCTGCGCGATATCAATCTGACGGCAGACGAGCTCCGCGATCTGCTGTAGCGTTTTCCTTAAGAATGGGCGCGAGAGGTCTCGAACCTCTGACCTCTACAGTGTCAATGAGCAGAAGAAGTCACAAACCGAGTAATTTCAGCACTTCTCGTGCTATGTGGTATCAACAAATTCGTAGCTGTATCGGCTAGTTGGTCAGCATTTGGTCAGCAAACTCACTACTCTCTTGAGCCCCTGCCTGTCACGTGGGAGGGCGTAGGTTTGGAGGATTCAGGTCTGGGATGATGCCGTCACCTGTGCAATTCTGATCTTCTCGCCAATGCGACGGTAGAAAACGGGTGACGAGAGATATCCGAAGTGCGCGAGATGGATTGGCAGGTCGCTTTCAAAACGCTCGTCATCTGCCCCGTAAAAGATCGGCGCTGTTTCATAGCTTAAAATGTCGTGCGGATCCCAGACGTTATACCAATGGCGCACGTGCCAGTGCGCAGGCACGACTTTTTGCGGGGCCCGTGTTGCCGGGTTGCTGCACTTGAATAGTTTCATCTCTTCGAAAAGGCCAACTTGTGAAGCGGCTGACACCCAATAATCTATCGTGATATTCGCATATTTCGGATTCCTCGGAATGTAATAGGTTGCACAGTCGTAGACGATCTGCCCGCCCATGCTGTGGCTGAGAACGACGAGCGGTTCCGCTGCTTGACTCTGCTTCGCTTCGAGGAGCGCATCCAAGAAATCGGTGATGATTTGGCCGGGTGCCTCAGCCTCACCGCGCTTGGCCAGATAAACGAACACATCGCCGATGAAGTTGGTGATGACTGCGTCAATTGCTGGGCGAAAGCGGAGCACCATGTCGGTGGCCAGAAGACTCAATTGTTCGCCTGGTGATCTCAGCGTCTGCTCGGTCAAGCTGGATACCGGCGAGAGGCTGACGTGATCGGCCTCGTCGGAGTCTGCGTGGAGCTTGCCGTTAACGCTTCGCTCCAGGTCTGGAAGCAGCTGTTCGGCGTGGCTCACGATGCGATTGAGGAGCGCCCCATCGATTGCAGACACTCCGCCTTTGGTCACGAGGTTGCGCACGGCCGAATCCAGCGCTGTCGCACTTGTAGCGTATTGCCCGCCGATTAAACCGATTTGCTTGAGTGCCGCGGACAGCACCGAGCTGAGCTGATCAGCTGATAACGACCAGACCAACGGCGCGACGTTCTCACTAGCTGGCGTCGATTGACGAAGTTTGAGCATGTCAGTTACGCGTAACGGCATGCCCTTCTGACTTTTCACACCTGGGGTATCGTCCGCAGGCAGACTTGTATGATTCCATGCGAACTGGACCGCATGTCCGCCCCATTGAGCGACTATGATTCGTACTCGATGAGCATCTTCGGCGGTTGGCGCAATCGCAGGCGCCACGTAGTGCCGCAAGAAGGATGTAATCATCGGCACGAAGGTTTGGTCGCGGATCGCAACGCCGTGAAGATACACTATCGGCACAGTCCTGGACGTTTTCAGCGGCGTCGCTGTGCCCCTGCAACCGCTCTGGCGAAGGCCAAGCCGTCGGATTTGTTATTCATCTACCGCGGTGTCCAGCGCTGGTTAGCTCGCGATCCGTTATCGACAAAACGGCCGGCAACAGGCGTGATGAAATTTGTGCGCATAGTACAGCACGTCGTGTCGGCATTCAGGTTAAGCAGGTCGAGCAGGACAAGTACTGGGTGCGTACTCTTGTTCGGTGGATATTTCTAGCTAGCGAAGTGGTCCAGT
>JAFANK010000119.1 GCA_019232725.1 Vulcanimicrobiota bacterium
AATATCCGCCGGAGCTACGTCAGCAGATCGAGCGCCACATGAATGGGCACGCTCATGGCTGAGCGTGAATTTGTTCCATTCTTACCGCGCCGTTTTGCTCGACCTGACTCTAGCTTGTCGGCTGCCGAGCCCGCGGCGGAGGAGGCAACAACCGGCGTTGACGGTATCATCGACTCGGTCAGTCCCGAGGCTGTCGAGCAACCCGTTGCGCAACCGCCCGGAGTATCTCAAAGCGCCGATGATGCAGGCGCGGCGGTCGACCAAGATGACTCGGAGCCGACGCTCCCATGTGAGACGCACATAGAGAACGTAGCGCGAGAGGTTTCGCCAATAGCCCCTGTGTGCGACCACGCCTGGGAGATCCGCAATGAAGCCGTTCGCCTGGCGTCCATCGCCTGCGGCCGTGCGCTTCGTCATGCCGTCTTGTTGCATCCGCAAATCATCGCTGCCTTTGTCGACGACGCATTGCGAATCAGCGGTGGACGCACGATAAAGCGCATTCTCGTACACGAGAGCCTCGTATCCTACGTCGATCAGCACCATAGGTCCGTGGAGGGCAACGCGGACTTGTCACCCGGAGATCTTGTGATCGACGTCGACGACGGCAGCATCGGCGCCGACCTTGAGACCCGGGCAGAGCTACTCGTCGCTGCGGCCTCGGAGTCTTGAATAGTTCGCAAGAGCGCCTTCCGCTGAGCTACGCGCGAAGCGACGGCTGGCTACGCACGGGGCGCGTCGTCGCCTGGGGGCCCGATGCGATCACGGTCGATGCGCCCGGGTTGTCGGCCGGTCACATCGTAGAACTGGACGCAGGCGGCCGCATAGCGCACACCGAGGTATGCAGTCTCAATGGAACCACTGCACGGTGTCAGCCGCTGGAGCTATTGGATGTCGCAGCAGTCGGTATGCCCGCGCACTCGCGTGGCTGCGTGCTCGGATCGTATTACGGGCCGGGGCTGCTCGGCCGGTGCGTGGATGCGTGGGGGCGCGGGGGCGGGCAAAACGTCGGCGTGATGCCTGCGCGGGCTCCCGCGCCGCTTTCCATTTACGAGCGCTTTTCCATCACGCAGCCGTTGCCCACTGGCATTGCCGCAATCGATGCGCTGTGCACGATCGGAAAAGGCCAACGCGTCGCGATTTTCTCTGGCGCAGGCGTTGGAAAGTCGACGCTGATCCGGCACATCGCCGAACGGACCAAGTTCGACGCACATGTGTTGGCGCTCATCGGGGAGCGGGGTCGTGAAGCTGCAGAGACGGTTGAAGCGTTGCGGCACAACCCACGCTTCTGTGACATGACGCTCGTGTGTGCGACCGCAGAGGCGTCGCCACGCGAACGCTTCGCGGCAGCCCGCACGGCGCTGACCCAGGCCGAATGGTTAGCATCCTGCGGCAAACATGTCTTGCTCACCGTGGATTCGCTGACACGGGTTGCCAATGCGTGGCGAGAGCTGGCGTTGGCGTCGGGCGAGGCGGCGGTGCACCGCGGGCACCCCGCATCCATGATCGGCACGCTGGCGTCGCTCGTCGAGCGAGCCGGTGCTCGTTCGTGTGGGAGCATCACCGGAGTCTTCGCCGTGCTTGTCGATGGTGACGATCCGTTCGAGCCGGTGACGGATGCGGTGCGCGGATTGCTCGATGGTCACATCGTGCTTTCCCGGCGGCTCGGCGACATCGGCTGTTTCCCGCCAGTCGACGTCTTGCGCAGTTCCAGCCGTTTGTTCAACCGGCTGGTGTCGCAGCAGCAGGCATTCGATGCGGCGCTCGTGCGCAAGGCGCTCGCCGCGCTTGAACGCGCAGAAGACCTCCTGGCTATCGGAGCGTACCGGCCGGGCGGCGATGTCGTCTTAGACGCCGCGATCGACCAACGAGAGCGGATGGAGCGGTTTCTTCATCATGGGGCGAGCGCGAGCTGGGACGCGGCCGCCGCCCTTCATGACATCGCGGACAGATTACGTCATCTGGGCTGCATTGATGCGGCCGCTGCCAGGCGTGATAGTGGTGCGCATGAAGGAGAAGTGCTATGAATATCGATCCAGCCGCGACGCAGATCCTCGACCGTATGCCCATCTATAATCCCACGGATATGTCGTACGAACCCGAGCAAAATGACGATGAGGTGCAGACAAAAGGCCTGCCCTCCTTGCCACCGGCCGCTCCGAAAACCGACTCGCTCGCTGCAATTGAAAAACAATTCGGCCAGCTCCTCAAAGAGCTCACCCAGCAGCTGAGCGGCCTCGAGCGCCAACTTGCCCAGGCGGTCAAGGCACTGGGCGTGGCGCAGCGCAAGCCGCCTAGTCAAAACAACGCCGAAGCGGTCGATGGTCAGCCGCAGAATCACCGCTATAGCAGCCTAATCGCCGACGCGGCGCGTCGCCATGAGGTCGATCCGTTGCTTGTCGCCGCGGTGATCGGTCAGGAGTCGGGTTTTGCCCCATCGGCGGTGTCGAGGACAGGCGCTATGGGCTTGATGCAGCTCATGCCCGACACGGCACGCAGCCTCGGCGTGCGTGACGCATTCGATCCTCGGCAGAACATCGAAGGCGGCACAACGCTCTTACGCCAGTTGCTCGATCGATACAACGGGCATGTCGACCTTGCGCTTGCGGCGTACAACGCGGGTCCAGCCGCGGTGGATTCCCACGGCGGCGTGCCGCCATACGCCGAAACCCAGGCATATGTGCGCAATGTCATGCAGACGTACCGGGAATCGGCGCTTTCGGCATAGGCTGACAAGCACAACCCGCACCCACAGACAGGCCCGCACCACCGGGTTGCAGTACTATCGAGAATGATTCTCGATAGGTGCAAGGGCCTTTGCCTGTCCGGCATCGCCCTCGCGCTGTTGTCGTGCGCGCACGCACCAGCCGGGGCACCCAGTGCGGCGCCATCGGGCCACATAGTGGTGGTCGCCACGACCTCCACGCTCGCGTCGCTCGTCCGCGCAGTTGCGGGCGATGCCGCGACAGTGCAGGCGCTCGTACCGATCGGCGTATCGCCGGAGACATACGAGCCCGCGCCCCGCGACGTGGTGGCGTTGGAAAACGCCAGCGTTGTCTTTGAAAACGGCGCCGGTCTTGAAACCTGGCTGGCAAGGCTCATCACAACATCTGCCACGCATGCACACGTCATCATCTTGAGCGACGCCGTGACCGGTGCGAATCGAGGCGAGTCTCCCTATCGTCCCCAAGCGACCAATCCGCACTTCTGGCTTGACCCCAACTATGCGGAGCTCTATGTCGCGCGGATCACGCAGGCCTTGTCTGCAGCCGATCCCGCGAACGCCAATGCGTACCATGCAAATGCGACTGCAGAGATCGCTCGCCTCCAACAGCTTGACTTGTGGACCCGAAAGAGAATCGCGACGATTCCCGTGCAGCAGCGCGCTATGATCACCTTCCATGACGCGTGGTATTACTTCGATCGTCGTTACGGTCTGCGCGACATCGGCGCCATCGAACCGTCTCCTGGACGCGAGCCCTCAGCAAAGGACCTTGCTGCGCTCATCGAACTCGCTCGAGTCAATCACGTACGCGCGATCTTCGCGGAGCCGGAGTTCTCACCACGCCTCGCCAAGCAGCTGGCCGATGGCGCGGGCATATCGACCGTGACCGACCTCTATGACGATTCGCTCGGCGATACACCAGGCTTGAGCACCTATGAAGGCATGATGCGGCATAACGTCACCACGATCGTCCAGGCGCTTGGATCATGAGCGGTTTGCGCCCAATGCACGACCATACGCACATCTCGCCAACCGCCGTCACCGAGCCACGGGAGCACAGCCATATCGTCGCGCCGGCCACACCGCATTTGCATGGCCACCAAGGTCACACGCGCGCGATGCACCGGCCCGCACCAAGCGTTGCAATCTCGGTGGATGGCGTCTGCGCCGGATATTTCGGCCGTGATGTGCTCGACGAAGTGTCGTTCGATGTTGCGCAGGGCGAATTCGTCGGCGTGATCGGGCCTAATGGGTCAGGCAAGTCCACGCTCCTCAAAGTGCTGGCGGGGCTGTTACCCGTGCAGTGCGGCGCAGTGCAGCTCTTTGGTCTGCCGCCGGGGCCGCAGACGCAGCGCATGGTCGGCTACGTGCCGCAAAGCGAAGCTATCAACTGGTCGTTTCCCGTGACCGTCACCGATGTCGTGCTGATGGGCACCTACGCCAAGCTCGGATTCTTGCACCGGCCGCACCAACGCGAACGCGACGCCGCCGCGCACGCGATCGAGCAAGTCGGCATGTCGGCCTTTGCCGACACGCAGATCGGACAGCTCTCGGGAGGCCAGCAACAGCGGGTCTTCGTCGCCCGCGCGCTCGTGGAGCAGCCTCGGCTCCTGTTGTTGGACGAGCCGATCGCCGGCGTCGACGCCACGACCCAGCATGCGATCTTCACCTTGCTCGAAGATCTGCAACAGCACGGGACGACGATCGTCGTCACCACGCATGACCTCTCATGCGTGGCGGAGTGGTTCGACCGAGTATTGTGCCTCAATCATCGCGTCATCGCGTACGGCAAACCGGAATCCGTGCTCACCCGTGAGACGCTATCGGCGACGTTCGGCAGCCACGTCTTATTCGGCGCCGCGGTCGCGACCTAAAGATGGATATCCTCACCGCGCCCCTGCAGCACGATTTCATGATCCGCGCGATCGTGGCCGCGACGCTCATCGGCTTGATCTGCTCCATCGTGGGCGTGTATGTCGTGCTCCGCAACATGTCGTTCATCGGTGATGGCTTGGCGCACGCGTCTTTCGCCGGGATCGTCATCGCGTATCTGCTCAAAATGGATCTGTATGTCGGTGGGCTTATCTTCACAATCCTCACCGCGCTCGGCATCGGCGCGGTTAGCAAGCGCTCAGAAGTCTCACTCGACACGACCATCGGCGTGTTCTTCACCGCCGCCTTTGCGCTCGGTGTGGCGCTGATGTCGCGGGTGCGGACCTATGTCGTCGACCTGCAAGACTTCTTGTTCGGCAACATCCTCGCTATCGACAGAAACGACCTCATCATCATCGCCACGTTGGCGGCGGTCGTGCTTATCGTCATCGCGGCGCTGTATAAGGAATTGCTTTTCTCATCATTTGATCCGGTCTCGGCCGGCGCGAGCGGCGTACCGGTGGATCTGCTCAACTACGTCCTGCTCGTCATCCTCGCGGTGACCATCATCGTCTCGCTCCAGGCGGCCGGCATCATATTGGTCGCGTCGCTGTTGGTCACGCCCGCGGCGACCGCGTATCAGCTGACCAATCGCTTCGGTCCGATGATGGTCATCTCGGCGTGCGTCGGCGTCGGTGCAGGCGTGGTCGGCCTGTACCTCTCGTATTACCTCAACGTGGCGTCGGGAGCATCGATCGTGCTCGTGGCCACGGCCTGTTTCTTCCTGGCCATGGCACTCTCGCCAAAGCGCCGATCGCTCTTGACCGCATTGTTGGATGCCCGGCGTACGGCGGCACGCGTCCGATGAACCATCGCCCTGCAGAAGAAGCTTCCTGGTCGCGTCGCTTTGCCGGCACTGGGCACCGGCTGACGGCGCAGCGGCGTGTCATCATGCGCCATCTCGCGGGCATACGGCGCTACCTCACGGCTCGGGAGCTGCACGCGCGGCTCGCGCGGTCCCACCCGCGCATGGGGCTCGCCACCGTCTACCGCACGCTCGAGATGCTGCGCGAGCTCGACCTGGTCGCCAGCACGCCACGGGGGGCAGGTGAGGCAGCGTATCTGTACTGCGCAGGTGACCATCATCATCACGCGGTGTGCACGCGCTGCGGCCGCGTCGACGATGTACCCTGCCGGTCGCTTCCCGGCTTTGAACGCATGCTGTCGAGCAGCTATCAATTCCGGCTCACCGAACACCAACTCGAGTTTTACGGCGTGTGCGCTCGCTGCTCGTAGCTTCTGTCTGCACGATTGCGGTCGCTTTTGCGATCGCAACCAGGACGAACGCTGACGCTCCGTCGCGCATGCTTGTGTCGCCGAAGCCAGGTGACACGATCACGCAATCTCAGCTGCTCGACTACCTTTTCGTCGCCCCGCAAGCCGGCGACTGGCTTCGCTATCGCGTCTCAATCGACGGGAGCACGCTGCTCGTCAAGAAGATCGGCTTCGGCGCGGAGCAGCTGCACGATGCGCCGCACGCCTATTTCGAGACGCAGACGCAGACGGCCGGACTTGTGGGCGAACCAGTCGAGGCGCATCAAGTCGCCGGTGGCACGCTGACTTGGAAGATGTTCGTCGATGCCGCCGACTTCAACGACGCACGACGGGAATATGCATTCGTGGCCGGCATCATCAAGATCGGCGATGCCGTGTTCCGCTTGGGCACGGGCCCTGGCCAGCCGCTTTCCGCGCCGTCACAGACCGTCCAATCACTCGTGCTCTACGGCACCTTGCCACTGCCGGATGATAGACCAGGTGTTGTGATGAGCTCCACGCCCCAAGATATCCGGGTCGGTGATAGCGTCGTACACACGGTGCACACGATTGTGGATTTTGCCGCTCATGACATCGGCATGGCGACCGGACTGCCGCAGGCCCGCGTGGAAACGTGGCAGACGACAGACGTACCGCTCGGCGTTGTCGCCATACGCTCGACGACGAACGGTCATGTGTACAGCGTCGACCTGACCGCGTTCGGCCGGAACTCC
>JAFANK010000260.1 GCA_019232725.1 Vulcanimicrobiota bacterium
CGCAGCGGCACCATGAGCGTGCCATTTTTGACGAGCGCAGCCAGGACGCGTCCTTGGCGCAGCGTGTCAGGGTTGGCGTACACATGGTGGTCGTTGAACAGGATGGGGATTTCGCCGGACGGCGGACTGCCAAAATCCATCGGGGGCGCGTCGGCGATCTGCTGTCCGGATGTTGCCGAAGTTGCCATTCCGGAAGCAGTCACACCAGTGCCCAAGACGTTGGCAGCGGTCGTGTCGGCGAAGCTTGGCGCAAGACCCGCCACGACGAACGCCGCCGCTGCGAGTATCGCGAGATGAGGATGCTTCAAACCATTTCCCTCCTTAAAGTGGAGACCGTTTTTCTGCTTTCTTGGTTCGGGGGAGCCCAACCCGTGTAGAACGAAGCGGGCAAACGAGCGTACGTTCGAACATCTATCTGTATACCCTTTTTGGGACACACCCGTCGCGGACCATTATACCCGCTTTTCGAACAGAAAATCACCTGTGGCGGACCCTTTTGCAACAAGGCCGAAAAGACATCACGCACACCATGCCTGAGACTGCTGTCCATGTGACGCTACTAGAAAAGTCACCGCATCCGACCGCGATGACCGCGACCGCTGCACGTACATGTTATTCCGCACATGAGCCTGCTGCGATCGCGCAGCGCTGGGAACGCAAACCTGATGACATGGTCCAGACCGTCGATCGCGTGCGCTCAGCCGGTCACCACTCCACGCTCGAGCACAACATCTATGTCTTCGGCGTCACCGGTCTTTCGCGCGCCGCGACGCATCAGCTCGTGCGCCATCGCCACTTGCAATTCGACCAGCAAAGCCAACGCTATCTGGCGTTCAAAGACGCTGATTTCCCGTATGTCAAGCCCAAGCGCCTGTCGTCGTTGCCCGAGCTCTCCGCACGGTTCGATGCGCTGATGCGCGAGATCGGCGAGACGTATCAGGCGCTGCTTGCAGCAGGTTTGCCCGGCGAAGACGCGCGCTTTGTCCTGCCGAACGCAGCGGCCAGTCAACTCGTCGTGTCGGGGAACGCGCGCGCGTGGTATGAATTCCTCACGTTGCGCACGTGCAACATGGCGCAGTGGGAGATCCGCGAGATGGCGTTTGCGGTCTTGCGTATCCTCAAACGAGAAGACCCGGTGCTATTCCGCGATGCCGGTGCGACATGCGTACGCGGTTACTGTCACGAGCCCAACGGTCCTGAGTGTCCGCGCTACATCAGCGTGATCAAAGCTCAGATCGACGGCGCCAAAAAAGCAGAGCACTGGCTCGCGGGCCGGCGCAACGGCACGCGCACGACCTCATGAGACGCCAGAACGTCCGATCGCGTGTAACTTTGCTCTGGGGCGCCGAGTAGGCACCCGCATGGACAAGCGTACGTCGTGCACTCCCGCGGCGGCTCGCATGCTCGCCATCTTGGTGGCTTGGTCTGTGCTGCTGCCGTTTGCGGGCTGCGCCAAAAAGCAGGCCCAAAACGATGCCCAGCCGCTGTCGGTGACGGTTGCGGTAGCGAGGAGAGGCGCGATTTCCGAGCGCCTTGCGCTGACCGGTGTTGTGGCTGCAAAACAGCAGGCCAATCTGTCGTCCGTCATCACGGGCACGATCCTCGCGGTGGACGTCAACGTCGGCGACCGCGTCTCGGCAGGGCAGCAGCTCGTACGGATCGACGACTCGACGCTGCGTGCACAGCTGCTCCAAAGCGAGGGCAGCCTGAATTCAGCCCAAGCCCGCCTTGCGCAGATCCGCAGCGGGGACACGGGGACGGCCGTGAGCGCGACCGCGAACTTGAGCTCGGCGCGCGTGGCCTATCAGACCGCGCTCGCCAACGTCCGGCGCAATCAGCAGCTCTTCGCGCAAGGCTACGTGTCGCAGGCGGCCGTCGACCAGGCCAATGAAGCGGCAGCTGCCGCGGAAGCGCAACTGCGCAGCGCCGAAGTGACAGCGCAGAACGCAACCGTCTCGGGCAGCGCAGGCTCCGCGGCGCAGTCCGAAATCCGCAGCCAGCAAGCGGCGGTGGTCGAGGCACAAGGCGCGGTGCAAGTGGCACGAGCTCAGATCGCCCAAGCGGTGGTCGTCGCGCCGTTTGATGGTGTGGTCACCCAGCGCAGCGTGGATCCGGGTAGTTTTGCCGTCCCGGGGACGGCACTCGTCCAAGTCTCGGCGCTCGATCCCGTGTACGTCAACATCGGGATTCCGGAAGAAGATCTTCCTTATATCCACCCGGGAACCGCGGTCGACCTCAGCATCGGCTCCTTGCCTGGGCACTCCTGGCACGCCCAGGTCAGCGCCGTCAACTCGGCCACGACACAGGGCACCCTCTCGTACCTGGCACGCGTTGTGCTGCCCAATCCTGAGCTAGACCTTAAAGCCGGTATGGTCGCCGATGTCCGTTTCGTCAAGGCTCAACAAACCGGCGCCATCATCGTCCCCCGCGCCGCGCTCGTCCAAAGCGACAATGGCACAGCGGTGTACGTGCTCGAGAAATCGCCGGAATGCAAGTGCGACGGGAAGGCGAAGCTGACCAGCGTCGTTACGGGCCTAGAGACAGACACCGAAATGGAGATCAGCGGCGAGGGCATCGCGCCCGGCGTGAAGGTCATCGTCCTGCGGCCGGACACGCTCAAAGACGGATCGCCCGTCAGCATCAGCTCCGGCAGTGGCACGACCGCGTCCCCGGCCCGCGCGTCAACTTAAAAGAGACCGGCAGCCGCCGGCCACTTTCTCTCGGAGTCGAGGACAGCATGAAGATATCCCCGCTTATTGCACTGTGCAGCGCGATCGCAGTGATCGCTGCGGTCGCCCGAGCCGATGCGGCGCCGACGCCGGCACCTGCCAAGCCGAGTCCACGGCCGGTCGCAGCGCACACGCCGGCCCCTCAGACGACGCTTGCGCCACCGATATACCAGAATTTGCCGACGGCGCCGCCATGGACGCAACCGACGGGACCGACGCCCGTGCCGACCCAGCTGTCACTGAGCGACGCGGAGTCGATCGCGCTTGCGCAGTCGCCGCAGTTGACCACGGGCCGCGCCATCGTCGATCAAAACAATGCGGGCATCGGTATCGCACGCAGCGGTTATCTGCCCAATCTGACGGCGAACGCGCTGTACAGCAAAGCGGGATCAAAAGATATCAACTACACGCCGTTCGTCTCGCAGCAGAACCAGGGCTTCCTCGAACTGCGGCAGCTCATCTTCGATGGCGGCCACGTCAACGAACAGATACAGGCTGCGCGCTATTCAACCGATGCTGCCAAACTCACGCTCTTGCGCTCGATCCAGACCGTGTTGCTGACGGTGGCGCAGGAGTACTATGCGGCGCTGCAAGCGCGCCATCAACTGGAAGCCGCTGTGCGCTCGCTTGAAGTAGCGAAAGTGCAAGAAAAGCTGGTTGAGGCGCAGTACCGCGCCGGGGTTGCTTCGCACGCCGACCTGCTGACGGCGCAGCTGCCGGTCGCGCAGGCGCAAGTGACGGTCGACCAGGCGCAAAACGGTGAGGCCCAAAACGTCGCGTCGCTTTTGACCACCATGGGCCTGCCGGCAAACACGCCGATCAATCTCAAGGATGACATCGCGGTGAGCGGGGCGCAGCCCAAGCTTGACGCGATCATGGACGAGGCGTTGCACGAGCGTACGGATCTTGCGGCAGCCCAGGCGCAAGTCAACTCGGCGCAAGCGAGTGTGCGAGCGGCGCAGCGCGCCGGCTGGCCGCTCATCGACGCCTCGGCGGCCTCAGGCACGGGCAGCACGACGTCGGCCGGTACGCGGTACGGTGCGAATTGGAATATCCAAGCAAATCTTCTGTTCCCGATCTACTCGGGCGGCCTCATCCGTTCGGAGGCCGATCAGGCGCGTGCGCTTGAGCAGCAAGCCGAAGCGAACTACGTCGCGACCAAGCTGAACGTCTACCAAAATGTCCAGCAGTCCTATCTCGCACTGGCCACCGCCGCCTCGAGTTTGAACGCGTCCAAAGTCGCCCTCGATCAGGCGCGCGTCGTGCTGGATGTCACGAACGCGCAGTACAAAGCGGGTGTCACGACGCTGCCGTTGTTGCTCAACGCCCAATCGCAATTGACGACCGCGCAGTCGAATTACGTGCAAGGACTCTACGCGTTCAAGGTCGCGCAGCAGAACTTGCTCTTCGCTGAGGGGACGATCGCGCCGAGCCAATGACGCGCACGGACGCGTCCGCACAGCGCTGACGCCAGACGACGGCAAGGGAATGAACGTCGCGCGCCAGAACGACGGGCATATGCCGGCACGCTCGCGCGTCATCGCCGCACTTGCTTGTACGTTTTTCGTGCTTACCTTGTGTGCGTTTTCCTGTTCGAAAGAACAGACCGGCGAGGTCACGGTGACCATCAACGGCAAGGGCTATCATCCCAGCAACATCACGGTCGCTGAAGGCACGCTCGTCACGTGGGTGAACAACGACACCCAGCCGCACACGGCGACGGCGATCGGCGCATTTGATTCAGGTCCGATCTCGCCAGGCGGCGGCCGCTGGACCTGGACTGCGGCGGTTCCCGGCACCTATCAATATAAGAGCCTGATGAATCCCGGCGGGATGACCGGCGAGATCACGATCGTGGTCAACGGTCCGACGTCTCCTTGAACCGTCCGTCGTTTTTGGTCGCGTGCACGCTGGCGCTGCTGCTCGGCGCGTGCACCAAGATCGGCTTGCAGACGAGCCAGCAAACGTCCCACGTCATTCCTGGTACGCTGCGCTACGCCGATATCGAAGAGCCGATCGGTCTCAATCCCCTCTTGCGTCTGCAGGCCATCGGCACCGACGTCGACATGTTCATCTTCGGCTTGTTCTTCAACCTCGATGACAAAGTGCATTATGTCCCCGAGCTCGCGACCGTCGTGCCCACGCAGCAGAACGGCGGCATCAGCAAAGATGGATTGACGATCACCTATCACCTTCGCCATGGCGTGAAGTGGCAAGACGGTGCACCGTTCACCTCGCACGACGTTATCTTCACGGTCAGCGCTATTTTGAATCCGAAGAATAATTTGCAGTCGCGCAATGGCTGGGACCAGATCAAAAACGTCGAGGCGGTGGGTCCCTATGAAGTGCGTTTTCACTTAAAACGCATCTATGCCCCAGCGGTAGCGAGTTTTTTCAGCGAAGGCGGCCTCTACCCGATCTTGCCGGCGCACCTGCTCGAGCAGTATCCTGACCTCAACCGCGTGCCGTTCAACACGAACCCGGTCGGCACGGGCCCCTTCAAGCTCGTGCGCTGGGTGCACGGCGACCATCTCGAACTTGCCGCCAACCCGCTGTATTGGCGCGGCCCGCCGAAGCTCCAGCACATCATCTTTAAAGTGATCCCTAAAGAGACGACCATCGTCGTGCAGCTGCGCACGCACGAGATCGACGCGTGGTTTCGCGCTCCTTCGAACTTGTACAACGAGGTCAAAAGCCTAGAGCCCGACTACCGCGTGCAGCTAGAGCCGTCGTTTGTCTACTCGCACATGGATCTCAATTTAAAAAATCCGCTCTTCCAAGACGTCCGGGTGCGCCGCGCCATCCACTATGCGATGAACATGCAGGACATCATCGACAAGGTGACCCACGGCGTTCAGCTGCCTGCCGATGCAGAAGAGCCGCCGATATCGTGGGCGTTCAACCCGCACGTCATGCACTATCCATTCGATCCAGCACAAGCCCGAGCGCTCTTGACGCAGGCGGGCTGGTCGCCGGGTCCGGACGGCATCATGACCAAAGATGGCAAACGTTTGAGCTTCAATATCTCCGCCGCGGCGGGTGGTGCGACCGGCGAAGCGACCGAACAGATCGTGCAGCAGCAACTCAAAGCGGTCGGCATCGAAGCCAAGATAAAGAACTACCCTGCCGAGCTTTTGTTTGCGCCAGGTCAAGACGGCGGCATCTTGCAGTCAGGCAAGTATGACGCCGGTTTCTACAGCTGGGTGGCGTCCGACGACCCGGACGGTGAGGTGTCGCTATATTCGTGCGACCAGTTCGCGCCGAGCGGGCAAAACGATATGTTTTGGTGCGACCGGACATTGACGAACGCGCTCTTGGCTGCGCGAGCGACCTATGACATGGCCGAGCGCAAGAGAGATTACGGGATTGCGCAGGCAGAGGTAGCCTCGCAGTCGGCCACCATCGTGATGTGGTTCCAACGCCAGATCTACGTGACCTCGACGCACTTCCATGGCTATATCCCCGCGCCGGCGACCACGAGCAATTGGAACACCTGGGAATGGTCCGTGGAGTGATCCGGCCCGAGGCCCGAATCGTGGCAGCCTGCATGCTGGCGGGCGTTATCGCTTGTACGGGGTGCACCAAGGTCACGACAGGCACCGGCCCGGCGCCTCACGCTGCGGCCGCCGGTCCTATTCCAGGCGTTTTGCGATACGCCGAAGTCTCGGAGCCCGATTCCCTGTCGACGCTGCTTTCCACGCAGATCGTGACGGCGGATCTGAGCTATCTCATGTTCTCCTATTTC
>JAFANK010000345.1 GCA_019232725.1 Vulcanimicrobiota bacterium
GCAACCCCGGAACAACGCCGTGTCTTGTGCCCTTCGGCGGGTCGCCTGTTCGGACGACGAACATCCTCGATCCAAGCTCGTGGCGCGGTTGGGACGGCCAAAGCTTCTCGGTATCTTTCGTCGACCCGTATCGAGCGCCAGTGCAACGCCCCGAAGATCACATCTACACCCCAGTCCCCTACATGTACTATGTCAACGCGATCAACTATTTCACACCAGGCCACGTGTTTGTCGCGACGCTGTGGGATCCGTTCAACACGGCCTATGGGCCTGAAGGGTTATATCTTTCCACCTCAACCGATCTGATCAACTGGCGTACCCCGATACTGGTCGTCACCCAGGCGCAACTCCTTGCCCGTGAGCCAAGCGGCAATTGGTCGTACCAGTATTTCTCGCTGCTCGACCCTCGCTCGAGCGATGCCAACTTCTCAACCCTCGGCGACGAGCCGTACCTCTATTACGTGCGATTCGACGACAACCACGGGCCGTATGTGCGCGTCTTGTTCCGCCAGCGCATCCGTTTGACCGCGGGATAGAGCGCGACAGCAGGAGCGTAGCCGCGCGTTTTCCAGAATAGACGATTGTGATGAATACCCGGTATAGGATTCTTGCATTCATCCTAGGCGGCGTCGTGCTGTTGGTCTGCGTCATCGGCTACGCCTACCTCAGGGCCGAATCGAACCCCAACGCATTGTGGGTGGTCGTGCAGTCATGCGTTTCGCAAGCACAAGCTGGACATCTCATGCCCGGGAGTTGTGTCGCAGTCGATAAGAACAATCGCGTCGCCATCCTGCGATCTATCGAGGGGCGCGAACAGTTTCTCCTCGTTCCGACAGTGCGCGTGACGGGTATCGAGGACCCGTACGTGCTCAAACCCACGGCACCCAACTATTGGGCGTTAGCCTGGATGGCCGCGCTGCGTTACCTGCCCGCGGACGTGAGCCAGGACCGCACGCGGATAGGCCTGGCCATCAACTCCGCGTACGGCCGCAGCCAAAACCAGCTGCACATCCACATCTCGTGCATCAAACGTTCGACGGCGGATATTCTCCGCAGTGACCAACGACAGATCGGCCAAACGTGGTCGGCTCCATCTATCGCGTTGGGCGAACACATGTATCGCGTTATGCGAATTTCGGGAGCCACGCTGGGTGCGGTCAATCCGTTCACACTCGCAGCGAAGATCCCGGGCGCATCCGGACACATGGGCTCCCATACGCTCGTGCTGGTAGGTGTCGTATCAGAAGACGGACAGCCCGGTTTCTACTTGTTGGATGACGTCGCCCATCAAGAGGGCGATGACTATGACCGCGGCCACGGCGAGGCGTTACTCGATGAAGATTGCAGCCCGCACTGAAGAATGTGAGCCGAACGCGGGCCGCAAACTACTGGGGCACCCTCGAGGAGGCAAAAAGTATGTTGCGCTTCACGCTCGGTTTGCTATTTTTTATCATCACAGTCTCCGGAGGCTTCGCTGCCAAGGCGCTCGCTGACGGTTCTCCAGGGCCGGTCTCCTACAGCAATGGTGACGTGGCCACCGCCGAAAAAGAATGCGACGCTGGCGATGTCTGCGCTACCATCAACAAATCCAACGGCGAACAGATCAAGGTATTGATCGGCGCGTCAGGCCACTGCAATCCGTACGTCATGACGTTCATGCGCTACCAAAAGGATCAGTTGCTCGGCGTATGGGCGACGCCTACCGATCGCAACCCAGATACCTCGGGGATGATGGGAGCCAAATGCGGTGGTTTCCGTAACACGCACATGACGATTGACAGCGCCATCGACATGGGCATCTTTCAGAACACCGACGGCAAGGTGTTCGTGCTCTTCTTCGGCGGCACGCCGGCGCCCGGGACGAACGCGGCGGCACAGTAACCCCCCGCAGCCTGCTGTCTAGCGCCGAGTCATCTGCGGCTTTTCTTCGAATACCGCGTTGGCTTTTTGCGCGATGAACTCAAAGTTCTCCCACAGGCGCACGTTGCCGAATCGTGCACGCTGTTCAAGTGCCAGCGGCTGCAACTTTTCCCAAAGCTCACGAATGAAGAAGCCCGCAAAATCGAGCAGAGCCTCAGCGTCCAGCAACTCATTCTTGACGAGCGTGCCGATCCGTTCCAAGTGCCGCAAGATGTAGACCTCGAGATGCGTCTCGCTGTCGGGCGCTCGCTCGAGTGCCTCCGTGCGAAACGCCTCGTCGCGCATCCGTTCATCGAACTCCGTCAGCACAAACCGGTACGCATCTTGCAAGTCGGGAGAGAAGAGCTCATCGAACACAGCGAGCGTGCCCTCGAGTTGGGTCGCACGACGCAGGTGCTCTAACTGAGCGCCGAGCGCCTTGGACTGGTCATTGAGCGCTCGCACTTGCCGGGCCGCAAAGATGACGGTCAACAAAATGACAAGCCCGGTGAACGCAGTGCTCACAGCGGTGAGCGCCTCCCAGTTCATGCGCAAGTGTTGAACGGGCGAGCCGAAGATTCCGCCGGACGCTCGACGCTTTGGTCCACGTACGCGTCGCTGTTTAGTACGGCGCCTCCAAGGGCAAAACGGCTGGGGTACCAACCCCGAGCCTGCGAGGAAGGAAGCGAACCACTCATGCTTGTTCTTGCGATTTCGCCGGCGACCATCGTGCTGATCGTCATTGCAGTAATCCTGCTCGTGGTAGTGTTCAGCATGCTTGCCCGCCAACAGAGCAACAAGCGGCTTGAAGATCGTTTCGGACCGGAGTACAAACGCACCGTTGCAGCTACGGGCGATCGAGCGGCGGCGGCCCGCGAACTGCGCGACCGAGAGAAGCACCGCAAGCGTTTCGAGCGGCGCGACCTCGACCCAGCCTTGCGCAATCGTTACCGCGAGCGATGGCGCGCGATCGAGCTGCGTTTCATTGACGAGCCGGCTGCATGCGTGCGTGAGGCCGATGACCTCGTCACCGAGGTCATGACCAAACGCGGCTACCCGATGGATGAGTTCGACCAACGCGCCGATGATCTGTCGGTCGACTACCCGGCAGTGGTCGAAAACTATCGTCAAGCGCATAGAATCGCTAACGCCAACGAACGCGGTACGGCCTCGACGGAAGAGCTTCGCAAGGCGCTCGTCTACTATCGCTCGCTCTTCGCCGAGCTACTCAACGATGCCGACACGAGAACTCAGCGTCTGAAGGAGACTGGTTAAATGGAAACTCGCGAAAAGGTGAACACCGACAAGCCCGCATCGCTTGGGGCAGCTGAGGAGACGCAGGCAACTGTCAGCCCAACGGATCGAGAGCGGCAGCAACGATCGCGACCGGAGAGCATGACCTCCGGGAGTGCGACAAAGGATCCGCGCGGCGAACAGGCCCAAGCCGACATAGACGATGACGACGGCGAAACCGATGCGGACGCTTCCGACACGCCGACACGGTCGGGCAGCGAACGCACGGCAAACGACAATGACCGGCCATCCGCTGAGCGCCCGGCGTCAGCTGAGTCTTTGGTCGAACCCAACCGCGCACGCGATTACCGAACGCGCTGGACATCTATCCAAGCAGTGTTCGTCGACCAGCCCAAAGATGCGGTGGAGAAGGCGGATGCGCTTGTCGAGGAAGTTGTCCACGACCTAACGGACGCCTTCGGTCGCGAGCGCTCGGACCTCGAGCAGCAGTGGTCGTCAGGCGAGCAGGTCTCAACCGAACAGTTGCGCGTCGCGTTGCAACGCTACCGCACATTCTTCGAACAATTGCTCTCGGCCTGAGCAAAACGTAAGGCACAGCCCAAAAACGGGCGCCGGAAGATGAGCCGGTGCCCGTTTTTATAATGCGAGCATGACTTCTCAAACGGCGACGCAAATGACTGAACCGTTCTTATAGGAGTCCACGGACCTGTCATGAACTGGCGCCCGACTATCTATTGGGGATCCCTCGCGGCAGTCTTCGCTTTGATCGCGCTTGCGTTGACGCGCTGGATCACCGCGGTCCATCTTGAATCGGACAAACCGTTCGCCATTGTCTTTGACGAGCACGCGCCGCTCGTCCACGAGCCTACCCGATCGACCCTCCTGACGGCCACGCCGGAACGGCGCCATCTGCCAAGCCTCGTCATCACAGGGTACGACGAGGTCGTTCTCGTGGTGACGCCGGCAACGCGCGGTATTCACATCGTCGGCTACCGGCCCGACCAGCTATCCTGTGCTGCGCCCGACCGCATCTCCGTGGGCGCGTCGACCGCACTCATCACAGAAGCACTGCACGTACTGCAACTGCATCCAGTGACAGCCGTTAACAGCACCGATGCCGCTCTTGCGGGTGAAGCCGCACAGATCGGCGATACACTCGGTCTGAAAAGAAACAGCTGGCCGATCACCGATATCATCGTGCCCGCGTCGCTCGAACAAAAGATCAAGGCTGTGAACTTTGGACAAGGTGCTATTCGCTGCCGGTTCAGGACGCCGTTGCCGGCATCGCCGACGTTCACAGACCGCTCGATAACGATAGTAACGCTGGCGAGCCAGTCAAGCGCCACCATACTCGATGTCTCCGCCCTTGCCGACATTTCCGATCTGCGATTTTTTGGCGGCCTCGTCTTGCCCTGGGCCGGTGATCGCACGCGTATCTTCGACCACAGCGATGAGCTTGTCTCCGTGGAGTGGTCCGATGCAACAGCGCAAGAGGAGCGCGACGTCATTCTTGTCATCATCGGTGCGCTCGCGGCCATCGCCGCCTCGACGGCGCTTGAGGCGTTGCGGCCGATCGTCGAACGCCTCACGCATGTGGAATACTAAAAAACGACCAGCGGGTATCCAGGCGGCGAAATGGGCTGAGAAACGCCGTCAGCGTGATCGGGCTGCCACGTGGGCGGACGCAGGCACCCGGCGATGGTAGGCTGTCCACAATTGGCGCCAGCTGACGAGCGTGAAATGCTGATCGCGTAAGAATGCGCGGAACTGCGTGCTGCGCACCATGTCGAAGTCCCGCTGGCGCCACGCGGCGCCCCAATCCGGGATGCCATGTGTTGCAGCTCGCATCTCGGGGTCGTCATATGCGAGATGCACGATCAGCTGATACATGCCCGGTTTGAGCTTCGCAAGAGTCGTCTCGTACCAGCCGACCCACTTCTGCGGCGGTATGCCAGGGTCCATCGTGATGACGTTCGTGAGCATAAGCGCGTCGGGCGCTGTTTTTTCTCCACTCGGCATCTGATAATCGCCGGCTGTGGTCAACGGAATGGGGAGGTCGTAGGTCTGGCCGAGGCTCTCGTAGAGTCGAAAGAGTCGGCGCGTAGTCATGAGGGCGATCATGTGCGAGTCCAAATGGGTGATGGCAATCCCGTCGGACTGCGCCTTGTCTATCTGCGTCTGCAGCTCGAGCTGCGCCTGCGCGACATCAAGATGCGTGAAGCGCGAGGGGTCATTGTAGAAGTATCCCTGTGGGTCTATCAAGGTCGCCACGCGGTCGCGGCTTGCGATCGGGCCCCAGCGATATCCCGGCCACTCACTATTGAGCACCATGTGGATGCCGAGGTCGGCTTGGGGGTGTGCACGTGCCCAGGTGAGCACCTCAGGGTACCACGGGCATGGGACCATGATGCTCGCCGAATCCACCCACCCATGTTCCAGCGCTTGTTCGATCGCTTTATCGATGGAATGCGCCATTCCAAAATCGTCTGCATGGATGTTCAGCAGGCGGGCTTGTGCCGGGTAGCCCATCCGCTCTTGCAGCGTCATCACACGCTCCTGCGCCAACGCGGTTGATGCCGTTAGCACAAGCGCAAACGTTATAGTGACGACACCGGTATAGAGGCCAGTGTACCGCATGCGCGCTCCTTCTCGACGTTGTCATAGTAGCAGGCCGAAGCAAGCGCCAGCAAGCAAAAGTTCGAGGCATCAGCGCCGGCGCTCCCTAATACTCTGCCCGACTGTGATAAGGAGACCATCGTGAACGCATTCCAACGGCGGATACTCTTGGCTGCAAGCTGTGCTGCTCTGGGGTTTGTCTTGTCAACCATTTCCGCACGCGCGGCTTCACCAACGCCGACGCCGGCATCCGCCGCCTCGCCGAGCCCTGCGGCGACTGCGAGCGTGAGCGCTGCCGACCAAAAAGTGCTCGACCGAGCCAAAAGCTGGTACGGCATGCTGCAAACAGGCAAGATCGATCGCACACAACTGACCAAAGATATGAATGACGCCATGACGCCAGCCAAAGTGGAGGCGATCTCGCAACAACTCAAGGCGCTCGGCAGTCCGACCACGTTCACGCAAAAAGACACATCCGTGGTCGGTGCTTATAGCGTGTACCACTACAACGTCACGGTGAGCGGCGGCACGCTCGTGATGACGTTTGCACTGGACAAGAGCGGACAAATCGCCGGAATCAACCTGCGGCCGGCGGGAGCCACGCCGTAAGCGAACGCGGCTTTACGCGGCTCGCGTCACGGGCTCAATGGTTATGTTGAGAGCCTCTGCCACTGCCTGCTCGGTCATCATGGCTGCGCCCTCTTTGAGCAGCGCATCCAGAGCGGCGGCATCGAGCTGCTCGCGCAAGGATCGCATCAGCTGGTCGTAGCTCCACACTTCGGTGGATTCGCGAGATTCGCCAAGCTCCGTGTAGTGGGCATCGACGAAGCCGGCGAGCTGAGCGGCACGGCGTGGCTCTCCGGTGCGGCTCGCGATCAGCGCCAGATGTCCGAGCGCGTCCGAGAGGATGAGCTCGTTTTTGGCTTCCATCGCCCAGTGCACGGCATCGCGTGCTGCGTCGCGCGCTGCCGGCAGCGAATCAAGCGCAATGCGATAGGCTGCTGCATTTGCGTGATAGATGGCAAGATTTGTGGCGTTCTTGCCCCATGACCCGAGTTCGATCGCTTCGGCGACGCTGCGCAAGGCTTCGCTTGCGTTGCCTTCTTTGAACTCGAGCTCGGCCACGCAGGCGAGGATCATAGCCACGCTGCTTTGCACCCCGAGCGCCTTAAAAACGGTCTGGGCTTGTTTGTACAGATCGCGGGCTGCTGGGATATCGCCCTGCGCCTCGGCGATCGTCGCTTGCTGGCGCAGACATGCGGCGACGTTGCGCTTGTCTGCGTATTCGCGGAACCACCCCAAGGCGCGGTCATTAGCGGCGGACGCCTCGTCGATGCGTCCGGCGTGGAAAAGCGCCAGTGCCAGCGCGGTCAGTGCGTGCGCAAGGCCGCGGCCATCGCCCAGCTTCTCGTAGAGCGCGCACGCTTTCTCCGCGGCTTCAAGACACTGCGCCCCACTCGTCAGCGAGGTAAGAGCGCGCCACAGACGCGCCGCGACCACCGGTTCGGTCTCGTCGTCGACCCGGGCTTGCGCGGTCGCGATCCACTTGCGGCCTTCTGCCTCGAGCCCGCCTTCGCGCCACAACCGCTCCAAGCAGCCGATGACGAGCCCCGCGACCGCGGGCTGCTCGGCGGGTCCAAGCGCCCACTCGATGACGACGCGGAAATTATCGACCTCGGGCTCAACTGTCTCTAACCACGCCGCGTCGGGTTTTGTGCCAAACGTCCGGTCGGCGGTCACGGCGGCCGCCTTGTAGTGTTCCGCGTGCAGCGCGACGAGCCGGTCGAGGTCACCTGACGCCTTGAGTTTTTCCCAGCCATAGGCGCGTATCGACTCGAGCAAGCGATAACGCTCGCTCCGCTGGCTCGTCTCCGCGATGACGAGCGATTTGTCCGCCAGCGACGCCAACAGATCGAGGATCTCGAAATCTTCGATGCCCTCGCCCACGCACACCGCCTCAGCGGCTTCAAGAGCGAAGCCGCCGGCGAACACCGACACGCGGCAAAAGAGCAGCTGCTCTGACGGGGTGAGCAGCTCGTAGCTCCAGTCGATGAGCGCGCCGAGCGTGCGCTGGCGTTCGAGTGCGGTTCGGTCGCCGCCCGTGAGCAGGCTGAAGCGCTTGTCCAAACGCTGCGCCAAGCTGTCCAAGCTGAGCACCTTGACGCGCGCCGCGGCGAGCTCGATGGCAAGCGGCAGACCATCAAGGTGCCGGCAGATCTCTCCGGCCTTGTACGCGGCATCATCATCTAGTGCGAACGACTTGTTGACGGCCAGCGCGCGGTCGACGAACAACGCGATCGCCGAGTACGACATAGCGTTTTCAAGCGTGACATGTGCCCGCGGCTCCGGAAATCCTAAGGGCTGCAGACGCATGATCTGTTCGCCGGTGACTTGCAGGCCTTGGCGCGAGCTCGCCAAGATACGCACGTCCGGGCATTGCTTGAGAATCGTGTCAGCAAGCTTTGCGGAGTCGTCGATGACATGCTCGCAGTTGTCGAGCAACAACAGCAGCTTCTTGCGCTTGAGCGCGGCGACGATCGCTTGGTCCGCGGTCTGATCTTGCGCTTGACTGATATTGAGGGCCTTGGAGATTACGCTTGACGCGAGCTCCGGAAAGCGCAACGAGGAAAGGTCGGCAAGCCACACGCCGTCCGCGAAATCCTCGAGCATCTCGGCGCCGGCCTGGATCGAGAGGCGCGTCTTGCCCATGCCCCCCGGTCCATGGATCGTGACGAGACGATGATCGCGCAACAGCGTCTTGAGATCTTCCAGATCTTGCTCGCGACCACGGAAGCTCGTGATCTGTACGGGGAGATTGTTGGGGAACGCATCCAGCGAGGTGAGCGCTGGGAACGTCGCCGGCAGATCCGGCACCGTGACCATCCAGATGTGTTCGGGCTGCGCGAGGTCTTTGAGACGATGCGAGCCGAGATCGGTGAGCCCTGCCTCTGCCGGCAGCTCACCTTGCAAGAGCATCCGTGTCGAGTCGGAGACGAGGATCTGGCCGCCGTGCCCCACTGACATGAGGCGTGCCACGCGGTTGACGGTCGGACCGAAGTAATCGCCGCTGCGCTCGTCGGCACTGCCGGTGTGCAGTCCCATGCGCACGCGTATCCCGCCGACCGTGGAGTGATCTTCTTGCGCGAGTGCGCGCTGCGCGTCGAGCGCGCCGCTCACCGCATCGGCGGCACTTGCGAACGCGACGCAGAAGGCGTCGCCAACCGTCTTGAAGACGTAGCCGTTATGCCCTTCGAAGATGCCGCGCAGCAGGGCGTCATGGCTCTCGACCGCTGCGCGCATGTTATCGCCATGCGTCTCCCAGCGTTTGGTCGAACCCTCGATGTCGGTGAAAAGAAAGGTAACCGTGCCGGTAGGCACACCGATATCCGCAACGCCAGTATCGCCACCGGCAGCAGGAGGAGCCATACTGCGGGTTTCTTACGGGTGCTCGCACGTTCCTCGAAGCCGAAATCGTGCGCCACGTTCCGCTGCGCCGGACATCGGGCGCGGCGCCGCCATAGGTCCTGATGCAGCGCCTGGCGCGAGGAACAGCGCTGGTCCTTCCGGCCTTGCGCCGTCCGGAGGGTTTGCCGTATCATAGGCGTGGGAGATCGCATGGTGAAGGCGCACGTCAATCCGCTTATAGTGGCGGTCGTTTCGACCGCCGCAGTTGTGCTCATGGGAGCATCGTCGGCACCTCCGCCGGCCGTACCGCAGATCGCGATGCCGAAGGGTTCGGCGATGATCTACAACGCGGGCAACGCCGATTTTACGGGCTACCGGATCGTCGTCAGCACAACCGGTCAAGCCTGGGCCATCGATGGCGCGGGGCGTTCATCGAATCAACTCGAGTCAACGGTCACGCAGAAGTTCTTCAACGACCTTGCGGCGGCCGGTCCGCTAGACAAATTGCCAGCCGGCGATTGCGCATCCAAAGCCGCCGCTGACGCGACGACCGTTGAAGTGAACGCAAGCGTCATCATCACCTGGAACAGTCAACACACGCCCGCGCTCACCTGCGTGACCGAACCAAACGCGGTGAAGCTGCTCCTCGATGCGACGACGATTCAGCACGCCCTGTACGTCCAGGCCTATCGCGAGCGCGTAACGGTCGCCTATGGCAGCACAGTCGTCTACGGCCCGAACGGTGTCAGCTACGCACGCGGCAGCTATGCTGGCGGTTTTGCGTATGGTGGCGGTAGCGACTACTATGATGGGCGCTTCATGTTCCAGCCATTCAAAAACGAAGGGTTCGGCTACGACCAATTCTCCGGCGGGCATTTGAGCTTCGATCATTTCGACAATGAGTACCCACAAGCAGGCGGCGTCTTTTTGACGAACATACCTGGCGGCACCAATCCCTTCGTCAACATCCCCTACAGCTCGCCCTACAACGGCTCACCGTGGTCGAGTCTTCCTCAGGTGTATCCATTCCAGGGATCGATGCCGACGACCAACATCGAGACCACGTCGCCGTTTAGCAGCCTTCCCGGCTCATCGCCGTTCGTCAGCCCGAATCTGCACAGTCTGCCCTAGATTCGCAACGCCCTAACTACAGCACGAGCTTGGTGCCGATGTCGGCTGCTCTCGCCCGGTCATAGACCAGACGGGCGCAGGCCATGTCTTCGATCGCGATGCCGAGCGAGTGGAAAAGCGTGATCTCCCGATCGCCCTGGCGTCCAGGCGCGACGCCAGCCACCACGTCGCACAAGCGCGTGAACTTCGGATCCTGCGGCAAGTAGCCATCGCGCATTGCGCCTTGAACCGCGCCGCTCTCATTGCGCGCGCCCTCGAGCGTATCGACGAACAGGTGCGCTTGGCTCATCAGCTCACCAGAGATCTCGCGCCCGCCCAGACCGCCGAAACCAACAGCATTGATGTGCGCGCCTGGGCTGACGTCGGCGAGGCTGAGGACCGGATCGTGCGAAGCGGTGAGGGTGCAGATGACGTCTGCGCCCTGGCAGGCGTCCGTCACGGTCGCTGCGACTCGCGCATGCACGCCGCGCTTGCGCGCAAGGTCAGCGACGGCTGCGGCCTTGGCCGCTGCGCGCCCCCACACGCGCAGCTCTTTGATCTGCATGATCTGGCCGAGCGCCTCCAGGTGCGCGGGCGCTTGGACGCCCGTGCCGATGATCGCAAGCGTGCTCGCCCCCGCTCGAGCGAGCGCCTTGGTCGCAAGCGCAGACGTTGCGGCTGTGCGTATCTGAGTGATGAAGCGTCCGTCCATGATCGCAAGCGGTTGGCCTGTGCCCGCATCGAAGAGCGCGATGAGCGCTTGGTGGGTCGGCAGACCGCGCGCATCGTTATCGTGAAAGACCGTCACGAGCTTGGCCCCCAGAGCCGACGGCGTCGCAACGATTGCAGCGGGCATCGCGCCGAGCAGACCGTCTGCATTTGGCGCGATCGCGCGCAACGGCATGCGGACCTCGTCGCGAGCCTGTGCGATGAAGGCGCGCTCGAGCGCGTCGAGCACATCCGCGATCGGCAAGAGCTCGGTGACTTGACGCTCGTCGAGGAAGATCATATGGCTCGACCTCCGTGCTTGCGGGATGAGCGAGGGAATGCTGCGAAGCAGGCGCGCGATGATCCAGGTCCGCGACACGGCGTTCGCAGAGGCGAAGCTCTTCATTCCGGACGTCTATCCTGACGCCCGCGGCTATTTCAAGGAGAGCTTTTCGCA
>JAFANK010000152.1 GCA_019232725.1 Vulcanimicrobiota bacterium
CAAATATGAAGACTAATACCGGCCCTAACCCCTTCAACCCGAGCACGCCGCCCGCCATAGCCTCAAAGAACATCACCTTCAGGAATGATTACGTCCTGGCAAATCTCAAAGGCGGACTCGAGACGCTGCCGATTCCGGACCCGTCGACGCTCTCGTATCTTTCGGCTGTGGTCGATGCTAACAATCTGTTCACGACAAGTCACGCGGTCTCGCCGAAAATGCTATTCCTGCGGACGAAGATCAAGCACGTGATCTTCATCCAAAAGGAGAATCGCACATACGATCAGATACTGGGCGATCTCGGGGAAGGCAACGGCGATCCGCGGCTTACGTACTTCCCGCAACCACTCACACCAAATCACCACGCGCTCGCGATGCAATTCGCGGACCTGGACAACACGTACGCGGCCGGCGATGTGAGCGGTGACGGTTGGAATTGGGATTTCGAGGGCTACTCTAACGATATCAACCGTCAGGGGACGCCCTTCAGGTATGCGAACAATGGCGACCTGCAGAGCTCGATCTTCGGCGGCGTCACCCAATACAACGTGTATGGTAATCACGCGGTCGAGGACAACGCCGGTACGAGCGACGATACTTCAGGCGTCACCGGCGGCTACATCTGGGATGCGGCGATACGGGCCGGCGTCTCGTTCCGTCACTATGCCCTCTACCTGGCAGGGCCAGAGAAATACGTACGCCACGCGAACCGCGTTGGGGCGATCCAGGGGTATCCGCAGTACAAGAACCTGACCTACTGGACCAACCCCTACTTCTATCAGTGGGATACGAGCATCCCCGACGAATGGCGCTACGAGGTCTGGAAAGACCAATTCGACAAGGACGTCAAGAACCACACGATGCCGGCGCTCGAGATCATGTGCATCATGATGGACCACACCGGCAGTTTCAGCAGCAACGTTGCGAATCTCAATTCGCCGGAGCTCGACGTCGCCAGCAACGACCACGCCATCGGTCAGATCGTCGATGCGGTATCACATTCGCCGTACTGGGCGAGCACCGCGATATTCATCGTGGAGGACGACGCTCAGAACGGACCAGATCACGTCGATTCGCACCGTGAACCGGCGTTCGTCATCTCGCCGTACACCCTTGGTCACAGCGTCATCCACACGTTCTACTCGAACATCAACGTCGATCGAACGATGGAAGATCTCCTCGGCATGGACCACCTCGGCTTCAACGACGCGAACGCCGCGTCGATGGACGACGTCTTCGCGTTAGAGCCGAACCTGCAGCCGTACAACGTCCTCATCCCCGGCAGCCTGTGTGAGCCACCGGTGGATCCGTCGCTTGTTCCGGATTGCTTCAACCCGACGATGCGCTCGCGCATCACGCCGGCCGTCAGACGCTTGCATAACGGCCGCTGGTGGATCAACGCCACCAAGGGATTGTCGTTCCGGCGCCCCGATGAGATCGACGCGGACTACTACAACCGCCTGCTTTGGAAAGGCATCGTCGGCGATAATGTCCCATATCCTGAGGATCGCAGCGGCTTGGATCTGAGCGACAACAGATCTGCTTTCCTCAAGGTCGTCACAGCGCCCGTCCGCTCAGGCGGATAAGCGTGAGGCCTAACGCTACGATAGTGTAACAGCTGCCCCTTCGCATAGCGCTCCGCGACGACGCTCGTCGCGGAGCGCCTGTTCATTGGCACCCTGACCTCACCTCGAGTCCCACAGCATAAGGTGGGATTTGCTTCTCATAATGCGAACATTCAGCAGACTTACACGTGTCTGGGGCGTTCATAGCGACGTCTCTATGACGCTAGGAGCACTCGCGATGTCCGGCGTCGACAAGTCTCGGCTTTCTCCGAAGTTCCATGAACCTGCGCCCCACGTCACACACAGCGACGACATGTCTCCACGGTCGCTAGACGACCGCTGGAGGCTGCTCGACGTCTCGCCTGAGGTTCGCGAGGCCCTGCTCGATGGCACGAGCAGCTCGAGCATGGACCTTTACCGCCGAAACATCGAGAACTTCATCGGCACCGTGAAGCTGCCGCTCGGTTTGGCTGGGCCATTGCGCGTCAACGGCCGCTTTGCACAAGGTGATTACTATGTTCCACTAGCGACGAGCGAGGCAGCACTTGTGGCCTCGTATAGTCGAGGTGCGCAGCTGATTACACAAGCAGGTGGATGTGCCGCTGCGGTGCTTGATGAGTCGCTCACCCGTGCGCCTGGATTCGCGTTTGCAAGCTTGGCCGAGGCGCTCGCGTTCGAGCAATGGGTGAAAGACGAGCTGCCCGCATTTCAGCGAATCGCCGGCACGACAACAAAATACGGCAAGCTCATTGGCCTGCTCACGACGATCGAAGGCAACCACGTCTACGTCCGTTTTGAGTTCACGACAGGCGAGGCGTCGGGTCAAAACATGTCAACCATCGCGACCGACGCGGTCTGTCGACACATCGCGGAGCATTCGCCCATCCGACCGCGCTACTGGTTCATCGAAGCGAACCTCTCGAGCGACAAGAAGGCCAGCATGCAGACGCTGATGACAGTCCGCGGCAAGCGCGTCAGCGCCGACGTGGTCATCCCCGCGGACCTCGTCGAAGCGCGCCTGCACACCACCGTGGAGCGGATGGTGCAATACTGGGTGATGTCCGCGACCGGTGCGGTGCTGAGCGGCACAGTCGGCGTTCACGGCCATTATGCGAACTGCATCGCCGCGCTCTACATCGCTTGCGGACAAGACGCAGCCTGCGTTGCCGAGTCAGCCCTTGGCATGTCTCGGCTCGAGCTGACGGATGCCGGCGATCTTTACGCTTCGGTCATGCTCCCTAATATCATGGTTGCTACGGTCGGCGGCGGTACATCGTTGCCGAGCGCGCGGGCTTGTCTGCAGATACTGGGATTGTCGGGCCCGGATAGCGCGCGAGCGTTGGCAGAGGTCTGCGCTTCATTGTGTTTGGCCGGGGAGCTGTCGATCAGCGGGGCCATCTGCGCAGGTCATTTCAGTGCCGCGCATCAACGCTTCGCACGCGGCTCGGCCGATCGACGGAACCAATAGGCATGAACCGCTGGTGGGTGTACCAGCGCGAGCGATTCCCGATTTTCGCCCATGGTATGCTGATCGCGGCGTTCAGCGTCTCCGCGATGGGCTTCTCGTCGCTGTTGCGCAAGCAGACGCATTTACCGCCGATTACTACGCTGGCTGCAGGGTTC
>JAFANK010000348.1 GCA_019232725.1 Vulcanimicrobiota bacterium
TGCAGCGCGTGCGCACGCTCTCCAAAACCGGCACGCGCCGCTTTGGGCTGACGATCCGCCGCGATCGTTACATCTATTACCGTGACACGCCGCCTGAGGCGCAGCCCGAACTCGTGACGCGCCAAGGGCTCCACGGCGTCGAGCGTCTGCTCTTCAACCCGAACACGTTCGTTCGCAACGGCGCCGCCGCGCCATCCATTGAATCGGTCTTCGTCTCACTGGATGGATCGAAAGTGGCCTTCACCACCCAAGAAGCTGGAGCCGAAGAAGAAACGCTGCGCGTGGTCGATGTTGCGAGCGCCAAGCTCTTGCCCGATGTCATCCCCCACGCCGGCGGCGGCACGACGCCAACGGCCGTGCTCTGGGATAAAGACGGCAAAGGATTCGTCCACACGCGCTTCCCCCTCACCGGCTCCGAAAGCGCACGGCACTTCAACATCAAGCTCTACCACCACGTGTTGGGCACGCCACCTTCGGGCGATCCCTACGTCTTCGGCGACGGCCAACCCGCAAACGTTGAATACTATGTGACCCAAGCGACCGACGGCAACGCGAGCGCCCTCTTCGCCGACGCTGGCGATGGCGTGTTTGCGACCGCCTACGTGCGCTCCGGCAACGGTTCGTTCACGCGCGTCGCGACGCCGGCCGATCGCATCAACTGCTGTGAACTTGGGGATCGCGCAGCATTTGTGAACGACAGCCTCTATGTCATCAGCTCCAAGCGCAACCAGCGCGGCGACATCGTGCAGATCCCACAAGGCAAGTCGTTCGCGCAAGGCACGACGATTGTGGCGGCCGGTCGCAACGCGGCCGATCAGATCACTGCAGTGCCCGGCGGGTTCATCACGTCAGAGATCGACGGCGGCGACTCGGCAGCGCACTATTACAGCGCAGCCGGCAAGATGCTCGGACAGCTGCCGCTGCCGCCAGTTTCCGCGATCAGTGGGATTGCTGCGGACACCGCCGGCCAGGATATCATCGTCAGCTACCGCGGGTACGACACGCCCAATCGATGGCTGCGGTACGAACCGTCGCAAAACCGCTTGGTGCGGACCGGTGTCGAGACCAAAGTGCCGGGCGACTACTCGCAGGTGACGGTGCGGCGCGTCTTTGTCCGGTCGCTCGACGGCGCGGCGCAGATCCCTCTCGAGATCGTCGCGCTCAAGACGACGCGCGCGGACGCGTCAACGCCTACGATCATGACCGCGTACGGTTCCTATGGCATCGTCTCGTCGCCGTTTTTCATAGGCTCGTTGCTCGCGTGGCTCGAGCACGGGGGTGTTTTTGCGCAAGCGATGATCCGCGGCGGTGGCGAGTATGGTGAGGCGTGGCATGCTGCGGCCGTGCACGCGACGGTCTACAAGCGATCCGACGACCTGGCTGCGTGTGCGCAGTGGCTTGGCCAAAACGGTTATGGCGACGCCAAGCATCTCGGCATCCTTGGTGGCAGCGCCGGCGGCTACCTCATGGGCCTCGCGCTGACGCGGAATCCCGCCTTGTATCGTGCGGTCGATTCTGAGGTCGGTTTCTACAGCGAGTTTCGCGAGGTGCTCACGCCCAACGGTGCGTTTAACATCCCTGAGTTTGGCGACCCCCGCGATCCCAAGCAGTTCTCCTGGGTCTATGCCTATTCGCCCTACTATCATGTCAAACCGAACGTGGCGTATCCGGCCGTGCTTATGGAGACGGGCGAGAACGACCCCCGTGTCGCACCACGGGAGTCTCGGAAGATGATTGCCATGCTGCAGACAGCATCCACATCCGGCTACCCGATCCTTTTGTGGCAGAAGTCGGGAGAAGGCCACGGCATCGGCAACTCATTCGAGCAACAGGTGGCGGCGACGACCCAGACGCTGACGTTCTTCGAAAGTCAGCTCCGCTAGCAAAAAATGCTGGTCAAACCTGGCTCATGCTGAGCGGACGTAGTGTCCGCCGGTATTCCATGTTATACGCGGTCACGCGCGCGGCGTGCGCTCCATAATAGCGCTCGACTAAGCGCAACGTGAGATCGATCCCGCACGATTCACCGCCGGATGATGACACGGCCGCATCCTCCACATAGCGGGGTCCCCGGATAACGGTGATTTGTGGATACATCTTTTCAAGGTCATCGTACGCACTATTGATGCGTCGTCGCGCGCTGGCCGTTCCTCAGTGCAGATGTTAGCGACGGGCAAAACCACCGTACGTCAAGTACGCGCCAAAGATCAGCACGATGCCCGCATAGATCGCCGTATACCGATCGTAATGGGCTGCAGTGTAAAGCGCGACCATCGAATCGGCCGGTAGGAACAACGAAAGCAGCCCTTTGAGGAGCGTCACCCAGCCGATGATGGTGACGAGCACGGGCAGCGCCCCTCCAGACCAGACGTTGTGGTTCAACACGATCGCGAGGCCACCGAGCAGCGCGAGCACCCCCACGACGTACGTCAGTTGCGCATCGTGCACGAGGGCGGTCATGACCTGTGCGGTCGCATCGCGTTGCACCAACATCGCGATCGCGCTCAAAACGAAATACAGACCGATCAGCTTTGCTAAGAACGTCGTTCGTGCGGTCATTTGTCAGGTCTGTCCGGGTGGTACGAAGCGGTCAGATCGCGCGAAGTACTTGCTGGGCCACGCTACGATTTCTTTCTTCGGATAATCGTAGATGATATCGAAGCGTTTCAGCACGCCTTCGCCGATGCTGCCGCCCTGTTGCGTTGCCGTGAAGACGCCGCCGGTTTGGCGCGATGCGCGCGTCACGACGCCGCTCAGCTGGCGGCCGAATAGCGCCAACGACGGCAACGTGAAGACCTGGCCATAGACGGGGCCGCCGATGCCGTAGCCGGTGATGATGGTCGATGTCGCCGGAAAGCGGTCGTAGAATTGGTGATGCTTTGCAAAAGGTCCGAACAGCGTCAGCGATGAGCGGTCCCCCGTGTCGATGATCACCGTTGTCGGGATACCATCGATGGTCGCGGACACGCTTGGGATGACGCCGGTGAACGCGGTCGTCGTTGCAGATTCCGGCGTCGGCGGCCGCTCGGCGTCCAGGGAGATCGTGTGGGCGTCGTTATCCACGACAACCGCGTAGCGCCTCATGACCGTATAGCCGACGACACCGTCGAGGCGCGGAAACCCGAGCTTAGTCCGGATCTCAGAAAGATCGATGACCGATGCGGCGACATCCGCGAACGACGTTTCGCCCACCGTGAGCGAGCGGAGCTGCGTCGCGCCGATCAGCACCGGTTTGTTCCCCGCACCGATAGTACTGCCGGCGGCGTGCACCCGTACGCCAAGTTGCGTCGCGATTTTGGGGTCGATCGTGACATCAGGCGCGCCTGTGTCGACGATCATGGTGAACGGCCCTGCACCGTTGATCCTGCACTGGATCGTCATGCGATTGTCAACAAACGTGAAGGGCACGGCGCTGGCTCGAGCGGCCTGAGACTGTCCAAGAAGGATGATTGTGCCCCACACCAAGATCGCTTGAAG
>JAFANK010000023.1 GCA_019232725.1 Vulcanimicrobiota bacterium
AAAGGCATCGTCTACATCGACGAGATCGATAAGATCGCACGCAAGAGCGAGAATCCGTCCATCACGCGCGACGTTTCCGGTGAAGGCGTGCAGCAAGCGTTGCTCAAGATCTTAGAAGGCACGACCGCCAACGTGCCGCCGCAAGGCGGTCGCAAACACCCGCACCAAGAATTCATCCAGATCGATACGACAAACGTGCTCTTCATCTGCGGGGGCGCCTTCGACGGACTCGAAAAGATCATCGAAGGCCGCGTGGCCAGTCAAAGCCTCGGCTTCCGTGCCGTGCCCGAGACCAAGAGCGAGAAGAAGACAAGCCGTCTCCTGCAGGCATTGCTGCCGGAAGATCTGTTGCGCTTCGGACTCATCCCCGAGTTCATCGGACGTCTGCCCATCATGGTCACGCTCGACCCGCTCGACGAGCTTGCGCTCCGCCGCATCCTCACCGAGCCGCGCAACGCGCTCGTGCGCCAGTATCAGAAGATCTTCGCTATGGACGGCATCGAGCTTAGCTTCACGAAAGAAGCCCTCGTGGCCATCGCCCACCGCGCGCAATCGCGCAAGACCGGCGCCCGCGGTTTACGTTCGATCCTCGAAGAGGTCATGCTCGACGTGATGTACGATCTGCCGTCCTTGACCAACGTCAAGAAATGCATCATCAATAAAGAGGCGATCGACAGCGGCCAAGCTCCTGTGCTCATCCCGACCGGGCAGACCAAAGACGTCCCGGCCTAGACAGTTCGCCGCAGCGCCAACCACCAGTCCCTCGATCACGAACCCAGTCGTTGTTTGCTGCCTGCGGGATGGTCGGTTAAACGTGAACGTCAGATGACTAAGGATGAACTCGAGCGACGCGTGCGCTCCCAGAAATGGTTCCATATCATGGATCTGGGGCACGGCATTATCACGCCTGGCATCATGAACCCGATCGGCAAAGAGCATGGTCCGCGCTATCATGTTCCTGCGAGCTTGGCCGGGAAAACGGTCCTGGATATCGGAGCCTGGGATGGCGCCTGGAGTTTTGAAGCCAAGCGCCGAGGTGCGGCTCGCGTGCTCGCCACCGATTCCTACTCGTGGGGCGGGGGCGGCTGGGGTGACAAGCGATCGTTCGAGCTTGCGCGCGAGGTGTTCGCGCTCGATGTGGAGGACGAATACATCGACGTCCTCGATCTCAGCGCCGAGCGCATCGGTACGTTCGACGTCGTGTTCTTCTTCGGCGTGATCTACCACATGCGCAATCCGATGATCGCCCTTGACCATTTGCGGTCCGTCACCGCACCCGGCGGCCTTGCCATCGTCGAGTCGCTCTCGGCCATGAACCGGCGCAAAGAACCGCTGCTCGCCTTTTATCCGAACACCGAGTGCGGCGGCGATCCCACCAACTGGTTCGCACCGAATCCCCCGGCATTGCGGGGGATGTTACAGGCGGCGGGCTTTTCCGACGTCACCGTCGTCTCGCCGCCCGATAAGTTCAGCCGGATGGCGCTCTATGCGCGCTAGCGAGGGTTAGGCCGCAAGCGACTGGCGGCGTGGGACCTCAAACCAGAAGCTTCCGCCGTTCGCCATGGCGATCCGCAACCGGGTGCCATGGCTTTCCACGATCTCAAGCGCCCCGCCGTTCTCCGGCACCGTGCAGTGGCGGCCACCGACTCGCCGGCCATCCAGCGGCAGCGTGCGCATCACGAGCACACCCTTTGCCGGATTATGGCGCAGGCTTCCGGCGTACACCGTCACGTGGCGGCCATCGACCGAGCCGCTCCACTTGTTGGTGATGCGGTAGAACTCAGGCGCGAGCTCGGACGGCCCACATTTCTCGACGCCGGCGAGCATGGCTGACTTGCGAAAGGACATCATCTTCATTGTAATCCGCTCCTCGAGCGATCCCCCTATGGCATCTATTTAACGACACCGCGCGCCGGAAGTTGTTGGAAAAGCGTGAGACCACAGTGAGAAGCCCATGAGCCTGCAAAAGGGCGTGACCGCACGCACCCGAACTAGAAATCGTCATATGCTGGAACGGCTTGCCGACAAGTACGATCCGAAGTCGATCGAGGCCGCCTGGTACGCGCGTTGGGAATCCGAGGGCGCGTTCCATGCTGTCCCCGATCCGAGCAAGGCTCCCTTTGTCATCGCGATGCCGCCGCCGAATATCACCGGCCGTGCCCACATGGGCCACGGCTCGACGTACACGCCGATGGATATTCTCACGCGCATGCACCGCATGCGCGGCGAAAACGCCGTCTGGCTGCCGGGCCAAGACCACGCGGCCATCGCCACCCAAAACGTCCTCGAAAAAGAGCTGGCCAAAGAAGGCCTCACGCGCTACGATTTGGGGCCGGAAAAATTCCGTGAACGCGCGGCGGCGTGGCGCGAGAAATACGGCCATATCATCTACGAACAGTTCCGGGCGCTTGGCTTCGGGCCGGATTGGCAGCGCGACCGGTTCACGATGGATGCCGGGCTTAGCCGCGCGGTCACAAAAGTTTTTGTCGAACTCTATCGCGAGGGGCTGATCTACCGCGGCCTGCGCTTGGTCAACTGGTGCCCGCATTGCCAATCGACGCTCTCCGACAGTGAAGTGGAGCGCGAAGACACGGATGCCACGTTGTACTTCGTGCGCTATGTCGGTGTGGACGGCGGCGATGGCGTGGTCGTAGCCACGACTCGGCCCGAGACGATTTTCGCCGACGTCGCGGTTGCCGTACACCCAGAAGACGCGCGCTACAAGAGCCTCGTCGGCAAAATGGTCATGCGGCCGCTCTCGCCGACGCCGATTCCGGTCATCGCCGATAGTGCGGTGGAACGTGAATTCGGCACGGGTGCGCTCAAGATCACGCCGGGGCACGATCAGGCCGACGCAGAGATCGGCGAACGGCATGGATTGCCAGCGAAGTCCGCGATCGGCTTCGACGCCAAGATGACCGCGGACGTCGAGCCCGAATTTGTCGGCCTCGATCGGTTCGACGCACGCCGTCGAGCGGTCGACGTGCTGCGCGAACGAGGCATGCTCGAGCGCGAGGAGCCGCATCGCCTCGCACAAGGGTTATGCTATCGCTGCGACACGGTCGTGGAACCGCTGCTCTCGCTCCAGTGGTTCGTCAAGATGAAGACCCTCGCGGCACCGGCGCTCGAAGCGTCGCGCAGCGGCCGTCTGCGCTTCACTCCGCAGCGCTATCAGCGGACATACGAAGATTGGCTCGAGCGCATCCGCGATTGGTGCATCTCGCGCCAGATCTGGCTCGGACACCGATTGCCGGTCTGGACGTGCGCGAATGGTCACATCTCCGTCGCCGAGACGCCGCCCAGTGCGTGCGCGACGTGCGGCAATGCACAGCTCGAACAAGACCCCGACACCTTGGATACGTGGTTCTCAAGCGCGCTGTGGCCATTCTCGATCCTGGGCTGGCCGGACAAGACACCCGAGCTCGCAGCGTGGTATCCCACGCAGCTCATGATCACCGGGCGCGAGATCATCTTCTTATGGGTGGCGCGCATGGTCATGATGGGGCTGCACTTCCTAGACAAGGAGCCGTTCAGCGACGTGCTGATCACGCCGCTCGTGATGGACGAGCAAGGCCGTAAGATGAGCAAATCGCTCGGCAATTCGCTCGACCCCATGGAGCTCGTGCACGAGTATGGCGCCGATGCGACGCGCTACGGCGTCGTCAGCCAGATGCATGCTGGCCAAGACGTGCGCTTTTCGGTCGCCCGATGTGACGATGCCCGCAAATTCGGCAACAAGCTCTGGCAAGCGGTGCGCTTCGCGCTGCAAACCTTTCCCGAGCTGCAGCAGGCAGCCGCGATGCCAGTGCCCCCGGTCGAGCGCTGGACCCTCGCCGATCGCTGGATCATGGATGCGCTCGCGGATGCGATCGAGCGCGTGGACGCTGCGGCGGCCACATACGATTTCTCCGAGTGGTCGCACGTCGTCTACACGTTTGTGTGGAACCAGCTCTGCGACGTCTACATCGAAGTGGCCAAAGATAAGGAGCCGACACGCGCGCCCATCCTCGCACACGTGCTCTCGTGCTCGCTGCAATTGCTCCATCCTATCATGCCCTTCATCACGGAAGAGCTGTGGCAGCATCTGCCGCACACGGCAGATCGCATCGAACGAGCGTTGTGGCCCACGCAAGCGGCTGGTCGCCGCGACACGCACGCCGCAAGCGACATGGCGCGACTGCTCGAGTTCTGCAAGACTGTGCGCGATCTGCGCGCCATTCCGCAGATCAAGTATCGCGACCTCAGCGAGGTGCACGTCGTCGGCGCAGATGACACGTTCGCTGCCCTCGTCCAGCGCGAAGATGGTATTGTCCGCACGATGGGGAGAGCCGCCGCAGTGAAGCTGACACAACCCGGTGATGGTCGTCCGCCGCACGCCCTTTCTCGCCGGATGGGCTCGGCAGAAGTGTTGCTGCCAGTCGACCCCGCGTTCATCGAGAAGGAGCGCGGCGGTCTTCGCAAAGAGATCGACAAAACGAGCGACGAGATCGCGTCGCTCGAGCGTAAACTCGCGGCGACAGGCTTCCGAGAGAAGGCACCCCCTCTGGTCGTCCAGAAGGAAGAAGCCCGGCTCCACGAACTGCGCGAGCATCTGCGCAAGAGTTCTGAACGCCTCGACTCATTGTCGGACTAGAAGAAGCGCGAAAGGGCTGGACCTCACCTTGGCAGCTACGCATGCGACGACCCTGAAGCAAAAACGGGTCGTCCTTTCGTCTGCGGAGCTGCAGCGCACGGTCGAGCGGCTCGCCCAAGCCATCATCGAACCCAACGGCGCGAGCGATGACCTGCTTCTCATCGGCATTCGCAAGGGCGGTGAGAACTTCGCGCGGCGCATCCACGCGCAGATCAAGGAGCGCACGGGCGTCTCCGTGCCGCTCGGCTTCCTCAACATCACGATCTATCGCGACGACGACGCTGCGCGCGAAATGCCCGACAGCCAGATCGCCTTCGATGTCTCCGGCAAAGAAGTGGTCATCGTGGACGACGTGCTCTACACAGGACGCACGATCCGCTCCGCACTGGACGCGATCACCGATCTCGGCCGGCCGCGTGTCGCGCGTCTGTGCGTCCTCGTCGATCGCGGTTTGCGCGAGCTCCCGATCCAACCCGACTATGTGGGTCGCTTCATCCCGACGTCACGAGCCGAGCACGTCGAGGTCCAACTCGGCCGCGAACCGAGCGACAGCGATCGCGTCACCATTTTCGAGCGAACGTGACAAAGACCAAACATCTCCTCGACCTTGATGACGCAGACCGGCCGTTCATCGAGGCGCTCTGTACACGCGCGCGCCAATTCAAGGCGGGCCTGCCCAACGAGCACCAGCGGCTACGCGGTGCTGTCATCTTGGGCATGTTCTTCGAAGCCAGCACGCGGACGCGCACCTCGTTCGCGGTCGCTGCATCGCGCCTCGGTGCGACCTGGATCGACTTCAGCACAGGCGCATCCTCGCTCGCCAAGGGCGAATCGCTCGAGGACACGATGCTCACCGTTCGCGCCATCGGTGCCGACGCGATCGTGGTGCGGCATGCCGAAGCCGGCTTTCCCCACGCGCTCGCACGCTATTTCCAGGGCGCGATCATCAACGCCGGCGATGGCGCGCACGCGCATCCCACGCAGGGCCTCCTCGACGCCATGACGTTGCTCGAGGAGTTCGGCGAGCTCACGCGTCGCCGGCTCGTCATCTGCGGCGACATCGCCCATAGCCGCGTCGCGCGCTCGAGCGGCCGTGCTGCGCATCTGTTGGGTGCGTCGGTCACGCTGTGCGCGCCGCCGCTCTTACTGCCCGGGTCATCGCCCGGATGGGGATTTGCGCAACTGACGGCCGAGCTCGACCCCCTGCTCCCCAAAGCCGACGCGATCATGATGCTGCGGATACAAAAGGAGCGCGCCGACGGGAGCGAGATGCCGCCACCGGCGGACCTTGCCGCATTCTATGGTCTGACCGAAGAACGCGCAGCGCAGCTGCCACCACATGCCATCATCATGCACCCCGGACCGGTCAACCGCGACGTAGAGCTCGCCGCTGCACTCGTGCGCGACCCACGCAGCCGCATCGAGCGCCAAGTGGAAAACGGTGTCTACGTGAGGATGGCGGCACTCGAACAATGTCTCGGCCAACCCGCGCGGGAGCGCGCTGCATGAGGCCCATCAACGGTCAAGCGTTCGCGAATCGCGATTTCGTCGGTGCGCGCGTCATCGATCCGGCACTCGACCTCGACGCGATCCGCACCATCGTCGTGCGGCGCGGCGTCATCACCGCATTGCTCGAGGGCGCACCCGCCGCCACCGACGCTGATACCGAACGTATCGACTGCGCCGGCATGGTCCTGTGTCCAGGATTCATCGACCCGCACGTCCACCTGCGCGAGCCAGGCGATACCCACAAAGAGACGCTCGCCACAGGCTTGGCCGCAGCTGCTGCCGGCGGCTTCACCGCGGTCGCGGCGATGCCGAACACCCGGCCCGCACTCGACACGACTGAGCGCGTCAGCGTGTTGCGCGCGGATGCAGCAGCCCTGCACGGCACCCGCTGTTACGCTATAGGCGCGATCACGATCGATCGTGCCGGCACAGATATCGCGCCGCTGC
>JAFANK010000111.1 GCA_019232725.1 Vulcanimicrobiota bacterium
CGGCCAGCCCATTGCGTCGTTTCAAGCGGTGAGTTTTCAGCTCGTCGACATGGCGGTGGAGATCGAACTTGCCAAAACCGCGGTGCTCAAGGCTGCATGGCTCAAAGATCAGGGCCGCGACTTCGCGCAAGCCGCCGCTATGGCGAAGCTCTTCTCAGGTGAGGTCTCGCGGCGCTGCGCGAACGCCGCGGTGCAAATACACGGCGGCTATGGATTCATGGATGAGTACGCGGTGTCGCGCTACTGGCGCGACTGCAAGATCAACGAGATCGGCGAAGGCACAAACGAAGTCCAGCGCATGGTCATCGCGCGCCAGCTCGGTCTATCCTGATCTAGTGCACGGTATCGACGGATAAGCCGAACCCGACGAGCTCTGTCGACGCGTCGAAGAACTGATGATGGTTCAAGATGTTGTTCACGTTGCCCGATGCCACCGCGGGAGCGGGGATCATCCAGATCTGCAACGGGTCGTACACGAAGAGGAAATCATGTGCGCCGTCGTACGCCATCCCGGTCGGACCGGTCACAAACGTGTTGATGACTTGGGTGTGACTGGTTCCCCCATTGAAGGTGCTCGCGTTGTGGATGACGTCGATCTGACGCCGGGCGATCTCACCGATGTAAAGCGTGTCGTTCGCAGGGCTGTAGGCGAGGCCGTCGGGCGAATACAGGCCTATGATCTGCCGGTTGGCAGCGCGGACGCCTCCACCGAGCGCCGTTGAACCGAAACTATCAAACACCGCCACCACAGAGCCTTCATCGCTTGCGAAGAGCCGGTCGTGCAGCGCATCGTAGTACAGCTCTTGCGGACGAGGCGTACCGACCACACCCGCATCGGTGATCACGAGCGTGACAGTGGCTGCAGGTAAGGATCCGCTCGTCATGAGGTGTGCGTTCGCATAGACCTGCACCTTCGGGCCATCGACGTTAGCCACGAACAGCAAGTCGTGCACGGGGTCGTACGCTGCGGTTCCCGCACCATCGTTATACGCAGCCATCACGTCGGGATTTTGACCGTTCTTCGACGTGGCTGCCGTCCACACGCGAATCGGCGTCGATTGCACGCCGGAATAGGTCTGGCTCGGATAGGCGCTCGGGTAGAACAAGATGTTATAGGGCTCGTAGAAGATGACGTCCGGATTGCTCACGTCACTCGTCGGATAGACCGCAGAGGGAAATGCGCTACCGTTCAGATTTGAGGCATGCGCATATGCACGAATCGTCTTCGAGCCGCCGTCTTGCACGTAAAGCGTGTCGGGGCCAGTGGTGACGGGCGTCGGCGTGACGGCCGGGGTCGTCGACGGGCTGTTGTTGCAGCCCACGAGCACAACGATCGCGGCACAGGCAGCAAAGACACAAGCTCCCACTCTGGGATTCATCAAGCTCTGGGGTCTCCTCAAATGGTCAGGAGCGACAAGCGGCCGGCGTAAAGCGGGCGGCGGCGTCCATGTCAAGACTTGCGCTCACCACTTCGTGCTGCCCTATGGGCGCCCTGCCCGGCTGACCGCCGGAAAAGACGAAGGCTGCTGGTTTGCCAGCAGCCTTCGCGTTGTAGAGTCGTCCGAGCGTTAGACCTTCATCGAGAGTGCGAAGATCCAGTCGCGGTACGACAAGGCGCCGGCCGACGCGTACGGGTAGTAGTTGTTGCCGTAATACCCGGTCGCCGGATTCGGACCTAGGCCAGGCGCAGTGAACGCACCGAGCGGTGCTGCGCTGTAGAACGAGTTGTCGCCGTAGGACACGTTGTTCTGCGACTGCGGCTGCTCCCAAGCGTAGCCTTGGTTATGAACACCCGTGACGAGGTTCGTGCCAAGGATAGAGGCCTTGAGGTTGTGGCCGATGTCGTGGGAAACGCTCAGACCGAGCGTCCAGAACGATGGACCCTTCAGCGAGCCAGGCGCATCGAACGTGTTGGTGTACGGATCTGGGCCGTTGCCGCCGTATTTTGCCGTGCAAGGCCCAGTGACCCCTGCGACGGTGCAAGTCGGCGGAAGCGGTACGCAACCCGAGTAGTTGCCCGCAGCTGTCGACGGTCCAGGACCCGGGCAGTGCGCGTCAGGGAACTGCAGCGCATCGCCATACGGGCTGCCCGACGAGTACGCGAACGGCACCAACAGGTCAAAGCCGGCTTCTTTTACTTCCGGCGTGACGTTGATTGTCCACGCGACGTCGTAGGACGGACCAGTCGAGGTCGGCGCCATCACGAACGACGGCGAGTAGTATCCGTTCGGATCCAACATCGCATAGTTCGTGTGGTAGTAGTTGTTGTAGCCGCAGATGCCGCTGTTGGGCAAGCCAGGCAGACCATTCGCCAAGGTGATCGGCGTCGAGCAGTTGGCTGCGTTCGTACCGTTAATCACGTTGATGAACGACGTCGTGCCGCCTCGTGGAACGTTGAAACGGATCTTCGTATTCGTGAAGGTCGCGTTGATCGTTCCGCCGATGCCGGTCGC
>JAFANK010000164.1 GCA_019232725.1 Vulcanimicrobiota bacterium
AAGGTACGTAGCTGCAAAGGGTGTCGGTTCAGTCAACGACACGCTGCGCGTCGTCGCGCATCGTCCCGATCCAAGCTGCGGTGGCGACGTCCGCGCGTCGCAGTGCATCGTACAGTTCGTCTGCGTGCTCGGGCGCGACGGCGATGAGCAACCCACCAGAGGTCTGCGCGTCACACAGCGCCAGCCGCATCGGCGCGTCCAGCCGATCGGCGAACTGGATCCCCGCATCCTCGGCCGCTTGTGCGTTGGCCTTCGTGCCGCCTGGCGTGCAGCCGCTCGCGGCAAGCTCGACCACGCGGTCAAAGAACGGCACGCGCGCTGCCTGCACCATGAAACCGCATTCGCTGCCGCGGGCCATCTCGAGCAGATGGCCGAGCAGGCCAAAACCGGTCACATCGGTGGCGGCGTGCACGGGTGGTGCGTCAGGATATCGCGCGTTGAGCGCGGTCATGACTTCTGCAGCCCCGCGATTGAGCGTTTCCATCGATGCGATAGCGGGCGCAAGCGTCGTCTCATCGATCACATCACCGCGTCGCGCGGTTGTGAGGATCCCAGTCCCCAACGGTTTGGTCAAGAAAAGCACATCTTTGGGGCGCGCGGTCGAGTTGCGGAGGATGCGCTCGGGATGCACGATGCCCGTGACCGAAAGCCCGTACTTGGGCTCGGGATCCTTGATCGTATGGCCACCGATCACGTGGATGCCTGCCTCATGCGCTTTCTCCACGCCGCCAGCCAGAATGTCCGCAAGCACCGCGAGGTCGCCGTCCGCTGGAAACGCGGCGATCGCAAGCGCGCACAGCGGCGTGCCACCCATCGCGTAGACATCGGACAACGCGTTGGCGGCAGCGATGCGGCCGAACGATACCGGATCGTCGACGATAGGCGTGAAGAAATCGAGCGTCTGCACGAGCGCTCGCTGGTCGTCGAGGCGATAGACCCCGGCATCATCCGCTGTGGCCGTGCCGACGAGAACGTTGGGATCGTCGATCGGCGGCAGTTCGGCCAGCACTCGCGCGAGCACGCTCGCGTCCGCTTTGGCAGCTCAGCCTGCGCAGCTGGAGAGGTGCGTCAGCCGCTCGATGTCCGCTCTGGTCAACCTGTCCGGACCTCCTCGTCTTGACCACGCTCACGCAGGGTGGCGAGGTGCGTGCCATAGTACCATGAACCATGGCCGTTGTCCCCTCATGCGGACCTATTGGCAGACGCGCCAAGGCCGATAATAATGAGGGAGATCGACTTTCGCATTCGTCATCCGAACAGCGGCCGTGCTTTGCTTAGGAAGCTGCCGCCGCAATTTCTTGTGAGGGAGTTCGAAGCGCCGTGACACGACCATCCATATCAAATTTGCTTGCACGGCTGGCAGCGATCGTCGTGGTCGTCGCCTGCGCGGCGTTGGCATCAGCTCCGGCGGCCCAAGGGTCAGCGCCGACGATCGCCATCACCGAATTCGCCAACGACGCGGGCGCCGCACAGTCGACGCTCGACACGATTGGCAACGCCGCCTATGCTGCACTCGGGCAGGGCGGCAAATTCACCCCCGTCGGCGGTGGCCCGCTCACAGCGAAATCCAGTACGGGCGGCGACTACCTGGTGAGCGCGCTCGACTCCGCGCAGAAAGTCGGGGCTGATGAACTCATCACGGCCGACTTATTGACCGCATCCGGCGGCACCATTACCTATCGGTTGTCGGCCTATCGGGTCGCCCCGCTCGCGTTCATACATTCCGGCACGTTCACGCAGTCCTCGATGAGCCCGGCGGCGCTGTCGGCGGGTTTCGCGACAAACATCGCCACCCTGCACGCGCCGCGCACGTCGTCGGGCACCATCTACTCGCTCGATCAGGGCATCAAGGGCGACTTCGGTGAGGCAACCGGCGCGCAGCTGGGCGACATCTACAACGTCGTGCGCGACGGGCAGAAAGTCGCGCAAGCAAAAGTTGTCGGCCTCGATCTCAACAGCGCGAATCTCGAGATCATCAACGCAAGTAATGGGTACAAACCGCGGGTCGGCGATCAGTTGGTCGGCATCGGCCCGCAACCCGCGATCCCGCCAGCCGCGCACACGAACGCGAATACCTTTAGCATCTGGGCGCTCGCCGCTGCGACCGGTGCTGCGCTTTTAGCCCTCGGTAACAACCACGGTCAGGGTGCCACGATCGGCCCGGCGCCCTCGCCGACGTCCACGGGCGTTGGTGGCTTCCTCGTGACGCCGACCGGCCAAAGCGGCAGTCCCCCGAATGAGAGCTTCACGTTTAACTTCAGCCAGCCCGTGAACACGAGCGGGATCACGTTCGCCACGCCGGTGTTCGTCAGCTTCACGAAGACCAACGGCGGCACGGTCATCGTACCGCCCAACACCCCGGTGACGACGCTGGGCGGACCCTATCCAACCTTTAGCTCCGGCAACCAGACGCTCACTATCAACGCCACGACGCTGCTGCCAAACGATAAGCTCACCTTCACATTCAATTCGACCATCGTGTCGACGCTTGGAACAGCGCTTACGCCGACCAACATCTCGTTCTCGGCAGCCGTGGCCCACATCCCATATGCTCGCGTGCACGCACCAGCACCAGCGCACGCGGGCTCGGTGCGGCCGCCCACGCCAAAGGGCAAGCCGTAAAGGCGAAGTTTGGGGTATAGTACTAGAGAGAAGATGTGAGCGGACCTGCAGGTCCGTGCACCCAAAAGAGACGCGAGGCCAAGGCCTCGCGTTTTCTCTTTCTATTGAAGCGCCGTCACCAACTTCGCAGCATCCGGAACGCCTACTCCCGTGACGTTGTCGTAGCCGACGTGCGCCGGGTAGTAGCCGTTGTCGCCGACCGTGATGTCATAAAACGCAGCAGTGCCGCGCAGATGGTAAAGCGCCGCGGGTGCACTGCTGAGCTTCCCATGGCCGTGCACGCGGCGGCTCTCATCGACTAACGCCCATAGCCCAGCCCACGTCGGCGATGCTGCGCTCGTGCCGCCGGCTGGAAATAGCGGCGGTGGCAAACTGACGTCAAAGGCGACCGCGGCACCGGTGTCTGGATCGCCATCGATAGCGACGTCGGGAACGTTCTTGAACTGCCCAGATGCGACGCCCGGCGTGACTGCTTGCCAAGACGGTATGGTGAAGTCGTTGCTGTAGCCGCCCCCGCTGCCGCCCCACGCGTACTCGAATAGGCGCGTGCCGAGGCTTGTTTGTTCGACCGTGGTGCCGCCGACTGCGATCACATAGGGGTCTGAGGCCGGATAGTTCACGTCGAGAAAGTCGGTCGCAAGGAACGGGTCGCCCCACGAACCGTTGTCGCCTGACGCGGCAAAAAGCGCGACGTCGTGGCTTGCGATGCACTGCAGTGCGGCATGTTGCGCCTCCATGAGATCGCTGATATCAAACGCCGCATAATCGGCCTCACCGAGTCCGTACGAGTCAGAGAGCGCAGTCTCGCCGCCATCTGCATCGATCTTGGCAAAGATATCCACGAATTGCGACACAAGGCAGTCAGGCACGAGATAGAGGTTGACCGACGCGCGCGGCGCGGTCGCGATGACACGCTCGACGTCGATCGTCGGCTCGATGTCCGGCGGCGGGATCAGACCCGACTGATCCGTCGTGCCGTCCACGTGCACGATATGCAGGCTCGCTCCCGGCAATTGGTAATGCGATTGGAAATACGTGATGTCGGAAACGTTGACGTTGAAGCACGCGGCGATGTCGATGGTAGCGCCCTGGCCGTCGATGCCGGAACGATACACCGGATTGATATCGTAGATGTTGGCGAAGTCGGCAGGACTATAGCCCGTTTGTGGGCCGACGATGACCCCCTTGCGGTTGACGATGAACGAGTGGACTTTGACGCCAGGGTTGACGGAACTGCCCGCGATGTAGCGAGCGATCGCATACGGGAATTGCACGGGGCCCGTCGTGCGCACAAAGGTTTCAGTGCCGGACTTCACACGCTCGAAATTGACACCGGCCGCCGCACCGGCCGCGGCATAGCTACCGCTTGCATGGATGAACCGGTCGTCGGGCGTGATCGTCACGAACAGCCCAAACCTGCGCAAATACGTGGCGACCGCAGCTGCCTCCGCGCCGTTTGTGCCCGCTTTGAGAACGATCGTAAACTCACGATGGGCGGTCGCATCAACCGAACCGAGACGTTGGACTATCGCACTCAGGCCGGCCTTCTGCTGGACGCTGCGCGAATCGATGACGGCATCACCGCGAGAGGGAGCGCCACTTGCTAGAGCAATGACGATGAAGCAACAGATGAGGTCGAGGCACCGTCGCCACGTCCTTGGGATAACCATGATCGCTCCTTAGGAAGTAGCGCGGGTTAGGAGAGACTAGGGCTCCCGGCCATGGGTCAGCGGCGAGCCCTCGCCAATATCATACCAATTCCGAAGCCGCTTACACGGCAATCGAAGAAATTTCACTCCCGCAACGTTGCGCCGAAGCGCTTCGCGAGCGCCGCGACGATGGCGTCCTTCGATGCGTTCGCTTCCTCGTCAGTGAGGGTACCATCCGCTTGGCGGAGGGTTATCTGCAGCGCAACGCTCTTGCGCCCCTCACCGATCTGGCGCCCACGATACTCGTCGAACGCCTGTACCTGCTCGACGTACGGCGCGCCGCTCTCACGCACGCCCGCGACGAGATCGCTTGCTGGCAGCTCTGCCGGTACCACGACTGCGATGTCGCGCTTGGTGGCCGGAAAGCGTGGCAGCGGCGTGAAGACGCGAGTCGGCGAGTACTGCGGCAAGTTCTCGAGGTACAGCGCAAACGCGTAGCTCGACGTTGGCAATTCGTAGGCGCGCGCGAGTTTGGGATGTAATCGCCCGAATTTTGCGACAACAGTGTCACCGATGAGGAGATCGCCGGCTGCACCCGGATGGAAATACGTACGAGGATGAGCGCGTCCGAGGGTATGTTCTTTCGCTAACGAGGCGATCGCCGCTTCGGCGTCGCCTTTGACCTCAAGCAGCCGGCGGTCGATCGGGTCGTCCGACTCTGCATCAGCGAAGACCGCAAGGCCCGCAGCAGAAGGCCATTCGCGCACACCGTTTTCGGTATAGACACCACCATGCGGGTTGTGCATCGCCTCGCCTTCGTGCGCGGTCTGGGTTGCGGCGCGGAAGATGTGGCCGACTTCGAACAATCGCAGCGCGCCACTCGGACGTGGCCACCAACGTTCGGCCGTTGCGAGCAATCCGGGCAAGAGGCTGGGGCGCAAGAACCGATGATCCTCAGAAAGCGGGTTCTGCAATTCGACGATATCGCTCCAGAACTCGAGGCCCGATCGCGTCCACGCAGCAAGTGTGCGCTGCCCTTGCAATGTCAGCGTCGCGATCTCGTCGTAGCCGAGCGCAGCCAGTCGCCGCGCGAGCGTTGTCTCCTGATCGTATAGCCCTTCGTCGATCGCTTGCGGCGCCGCGACTGCTGGCACAGACGGGATCGAGTCGTAGCCGATGCCTCGCGCGATCTCTTCGATGATGTCGACTTCTTCTGTGACGTCAGGCCGCCAATATGGCACGGTCACATCAAGCACAGTATCTCCAGCGGGCTCCAGTTCGACCGCGCGCAGCGCATCTTTCATCTGCGCAATGGTGAACGAGGCACCGAGCAGCGTGTTCGCGCGTTCGGTGCGCGCACGGACATGGCGCAAGGGCCCAGGGGCTTGACCCGCCGCCACGACAGCAGACGGTGTGCCGCCGGCTTCCGTGAGGAGCCGCGCCGCGAGACGCCGGCCCACCTCAGGCAGTTCGAGCGGCAAGTCCTTTTCGTGCCGGAGCGCGCCTTCAGTGCGTAAGCCCAGCGCGATGGATGCACGCCGGATCGGAGCGCCGACGAAGTTGGGCGATTCCAAGAAGACGTCGCGCGTTTGCGCACCCACAGCAGAGGTCGCGCCGCCCATGATGCCTGCGATGCCGACGGGCCCCTCGCCGTCCGCGATGACCGGCATGCCAGCGGTCAGCTCGCGCTCAACGCCATCGAGCGTCACGACGCGTTCGCCTGCGTGCGCCTCACGAGCGACGATCTTGCCGCCCCGCAACTTGGATGCGTCGTAGAAGTGCAACGGCTGTGCGGTTTCGAGCTGCACGAAATTGGAGATGTCGACGAGCAACGAGAGCGACCGCACGCCTGCAGCCGCAAGCCGCAATGCCATCCACATCGGTGATCGCCCGTTGTCCACACCGAAGAACGTTTGACCGAGGAGACGCCGGCACACGCTCGCATCACCGATCTCCACCCCGATCGGACTCGGGCTCGTGCCTTCGAAGCGATCGAGTGCAGGCAGAGCAAACGATGCGTGGAGGCCGGCGGCAGCTTCGCGCGCAAGACCTATGATGGACAGTCCATCAGGTCGGTTGCTCGGCACCTCAACGTCGAGCACGGCATCGCCGAAGCGCGCGACGCGCCAAAAATCTTGGCCGACCGGCGCGCTTGACTCCATGATCAGAATGCCGTCTTCGTATTCGCCGGGCAAGAGCAGCTCGTCGGGCGAGCACATCATGCCGTTGGACTCGACACCGCGCAGCGTGCTGCGCTCGATACGCTTGGTCTGCGGCTCGCCGTTTTGCGCACCACCACGTGCATAGACCGTCGCACCCGCCAGCGCGATCGGCACCTTGTCACCCACGGCGACGTTGGTGGCGCCGGTGACGATTTGTAGCTTTTCTCGGCCGACGTCGACCGTGCTCACGAGCAAGCGGTCCGCATTGGGATGGCGGCTCAGCGTCTCGATGCGGCCAACCACGATGTGCTCCGGTGTCGGCTGTTCAGTGATCGAGTCCACCGTGAAACCGCGCGACGTGAGCGCAACGGCGAAGGCCGGCGCTTGCGCCTCGGTGCGGATGAAGTCGCGCAGCCAAGACACGGGAACGCGCATCAGGCGAACTGCTCCACGAATGCGGGATCGTTCTCTGTGAAGAGCCGGATGTCGTCAATGCCATGGCGCACCATCGCGATGCGCTCGATTCCCAATCCGAACGCCCAACCCGTGTACGCCTCTGCGTCATAGCCCGCTGCGCGCAGCACGTGCGGATGCACCATGCCGCTGCCGCCCATCTCGAGCCACCCGGCGCCGCCACACGTCCGACACCCGCTCCCGTCGCA
>JAFANK010000196.1 GCA_019232725.1 Vulcanimicrobiota bacterium
ATCAGCGATATGGAAGCGGCCTGGAACCGGCACGACGTGCGAAGATTTTCGGAATTATTCGCGCCGAATGCCGATTTCGTCACCACCGTCGGATCGCGATTTAAGGGCCGTGCTGAGATTGAACAGCTGCACGCAACGCTTCACGCATCACATTACAAAGATAGCCATCAGACCGCGGGTGAAGTGACGGTTCGTTTTCTGCGGAGTGACGTCGCAGTTGCACACGTGCCGTCACACACGATCTTCGGCGAAGGCAAAAACACGATTGATACGCTCATGGCTCTGGTGCTGACGAAGGGCGTCGGAGAAGAGTGGCTCATTGCAGCCGCTCAAAATACGATCTCGGGAGTGCCTCCCGCATTTGTCCTCGATTTCTGGAAGGCAGCCGCCGAAAAGGCAAATCGATGATAGAAACGAGCTCGGCCGAAAACCCTCGACGCGGCGCCGCTAGCAATCAAGTTGACCAAATACGCATCCTCCAACCATGCCGTGATCTGTTGGGTTGCTTCGTCAGTGGGGGTGGGGATTAGCGCGGTAATTTTGCCAGCTTCTCCTCGAAAACCGTGGGTCGAGTTGCTGGGGCTAACTATTGCAAACCGATAAGTGAGCTCGACAATAGGCACAATCCTTAGTCACTAGGTTCCCCGAATCAGCGAGCCGAAATCTCTCAAATGCCGCGCGCAAGCGGGGTGAAGGAAAAGCCGAAGCCCGTGTCCCTTCCCACGGGCAGGGTTACGTTTCTCTTTACCGACATCGAAGGCAGCACGCGACGCTGGGAGACGAACCAGTACGCGATGCAAGATGCGGTAGCGCGCCACGATCGTATCCTGCGCTCGACCATCGAACGTCATGCTGGTTATGTTTTCAAAACTGTTGGTGATGCATTTTGCGCGGCCTTCCCTACCACGCAGGCTGCACTTGCGGCTGCGCTCGATGCACAACACGCTCTGAACAAAGAGGATTTTACCGCGGTCTGCGGATTGCCCGTTCGGATGGGCCTCCATACGGGTAGCACGCACGAGCGAGAGGCTGACTATTTTGGGCCAACCGTTAATCGAGTGGCCCGCTTGATGTCCGTCGGTCATGGCGGCCAAATTCTTTTGTCGGATGCAACAAAGAGTGCTGTGCAAAATGACATGCCGCCCGGCGTGTCGCTCGTCGATTTAGGCTCGCATCGCCTCAAAGGCTTAACACAACCCGAGCAGATTTGGCAGCTCAATGCTGTTGGTCTACCGTCGGAATTTGGACCCCTTAATTCACTCGACGTTCGACCGAACAATCTGCCGATGCACCCGACCGCGCTATTGGGTCGCGAAGCGGACCTCGAAAACGCGAAGGCTTTAATCGGAGCAAATCGGCTGCTGACGCTTACCGGTGCCGGCGGTGTCGGCAAAACTCGAATGGCCCTCCAGATTGGTGCAGATCTCATCGATCGATATCCCAACGGTGTCTGGTTCGTTGATCTTGCGCCGCTCTGTGACGCTGCACTCGTCTACAGCGTCGCCGCAAAGGTATTGGGAATTAGTGGTTTACAAAGCGGAGAAATCGATGCAGCGATTGCCCAATCGTTGCAGCGCAAGTGCTTGCTGCTCATATTCGATAACTGTGAACACTTGATTGAACCGGTCGCCAAGCTAATCGAAACGATTCTAGGAGCCGCCTCCGACGTTCGCATCCTCGCGACCTCACGTGAGGCCCTGGGTTTGGGCGGCGAAATTGTGTACTCGCTCCCATCACTTGCAATACCTGCGAAGTCGGAGGAGCTGCGTCTACAAGAAGCGATGCAGTATGGCGCGATTGCCCTCTTCGTTGAGAGAGCGAAGGCCTCCGACAGTCGTTTCGTGCTCACCGATGACACCGCGCCGATTGTCGCAGAGATCTGTAAACGGCTCGACGGCATTCCGCTTGCGATCGAACTTGCCGCTGCTCGCGTCAAGGTGCTGTCAATACCCAACCTAGCTCACCGTCTCAACGAACGATTCAAAATTCTTACGGGTGGCAGCCGTACCGCACTTCCCCGGCAGAAAACGTTGATGGCGCTCATCGATTGGAGCTACAATTTACTCTCAGGGCAGGAACAAACATTCTTCAATCGTTTGGGTATATTCGCCGGTGGCTTCAGCCTTGACGCAGTTCTGGCCGTGTGCGCGAGTGAGGGTGTCGACGAGGTTGACGTCTTGGATCTGCTGTCGTCGTTGGCGGACAAGTCTTTAATCGCTGCAGAAACGTCCGGTGAGAAGGAACGCTATAGGCTTCTAGAGACGACGCGAGCATATGCCCTGGTCAAGCTGGCTGCTGAAGGCGAACGAGAACGACTGGCTCGTGGTCAGGCCGTCTATTTTCGCAATCAAGCCCTCGCGGCAGATCGCAGCTACGGCAACGGTTCAACGGCGACGTGGCTCGCGGCAGTCGAACTCGATCTCGATAATTTCCGCGCAGCGCTGCAGTGGGCCCTCATAGAAGACCATGACGTAGCACTCGGTGGGGCGATTGCTGGAGCGCTAGGCCGCCTGTGGCTCTCCGGCGGACTCCCGGCGGAGGGGCGCTATTGGATCGCTCGTGCTCAAGCCAGGCTCGATGAATCATTGCATCCCGATATTGCAGCGCGGCTGTGGCGAGCGCTCGCCGGGTTCAAGGACGCCAAGCGAAGCTATGATTGCGCCGAGCGCGCCCTTCGGCTTTACGAAATAGCCGGCGATCCTCAAGGTGCAGGGTGGACCCATCTCGCGAGGGCTTTTGCTCTATATCAAATGGGTCGTCTCGAGGAGGCAATGAACGCGAACACGCTCGCAGTTGCCGCGCTGTGCGCCTGCGACGATCAACGCGGCGTCGCCATGTGCCTTACTCACCAGGCGATTATCAGCCGCTATAATGGTGAGATGGCTGCTGGTCGCGACCTCTTCGGCCGAGCACTTGAGATATATCGAGGGCTCAAGAACGAGTCCGGCGAGGCAGCCGTTGTACTGGACCTTGCGGACTTGGAGTTCGCAGACAACAATGTCGAGCGAGCCTTGCAGCTGGTGAGCGAATCGCTAAAAATAACGAGTCTTGGAAAAAACGCGACCTACGTGGCATGTGCAAACAACAATGTCGCCGCTTATTGTATCGTCCTCGGCGACCTGGAACGCGCACACGGTGCAGCGCGCGAGGCCCTACGTTGGGCGCGCAAAGGGCAATACGCTCTTGGCCTCGCGGTCGCGCTACAGCATTTAGCGCTGATCGCGGCACATCGCGGACAAGCGCCGAGCGCAGCGAAGCTCAGTGGGTATGTCGACGTGCAATTTGAAGAACTCGGATCAGATCGAGAACCAACCGAAAAAGCGGAGCACCGCAGCCTTATGGAGTTATTAAACGAGCTGCTAAGCGAAAACGATACTAAAAAGCTGAGGGTTGAAGGCGCGGCGTGGTCCGAGGATCAAGCGGTCGAGGCAGCGCTTAAGGTCCCGTAACCGTCATTCTACGTCACGGCGCAAATGCTCGCCTGCAGAACAAAGGGGGGGGGGTCTATCAGATGCTTTTTCGTGAGCGCAGTTTGTGCGGAGCTGCAAGTGTTAGGGGAGTTCTATTGCTAAAGAGAAGAGAGATTCTCGATCGGCCGCGTTTAATCTCAGAGGAGTTGAAGCCATGAGTCGCACGATGGTTGCCATAAGGGTCAAAGCCATGACCGATGTTGCACAAGAAAGAGGCACCGACACGACTGCTGTTCGTCCAAGCCATGTCAACGCAGGAGCTGCGGCGCTGTCGATCTATGAGTTCGGTGGTTCTAGAGGTGTGATTTGCAAAGGCCTGTGGAAATTGAAAACCTAGACACATTCCTCAATAGAACCCTTCATAAAGGGTTGCGTGACGCACGATGAGGCGGTATGCTTTTTTTGGACGCTGAGCCATGACGCCTAAAAGGATTATCATGAAGTACTTCCTCTGCGTATTGTCTGCAGTCTTCCTCATACTCGGAATAAGGCCGGCTCTTGCTGATGCCCCGGGGCCGTCGCCGCTACCAACCGCCAATTTCGGCTCGCCCCCATCAGGGAGCGTTCCGATACTCTTTAACGACCGTCACGTGTACGCCAATCCGAGCACGCTTCGGCACGACCGCGTGCTCGCTGGTTTGGTCAAAGACGGCGAGCTTATGGTGCCGCTGCGCAGCATGTTCGAGCAGATGGGCGCGACCGTGAGCTACGACCCTGCGACGCAGTCGGCAGCTGCGAACAAGCCGGGTTCAAACGTGCAGATCACCCTCGGTAAGCCCGAGGTGCTCATCAACGGTGAGTCGCGGCCGCTCGATGTGCCACCCACGATGTACAAGGGAGTGTTGCTTGTTCCCGTGCGCGTCATATCCGAAGCGCTCGGCGCCTACGTGCAGTGGGTCCCCGATCAGCGTGTGACCGTCGAACGCTACGTTGCGCCGCCCCCAGTCCCGACGCCCGCTCCGACCGTTGCACCCACGCCTGTGCCAACGCCGAGTCCAACGCCCCAGGAGGCCGCCTGGCGGGTCGATCTCACGCCGTATCTCTGGTTGCCACAGATTTTTGGAACGGTTAACTACACGGTGCCCAACCTGATAGGCGGCGGGACCGGAACCTTGAGCTTCCAGGCCTCGCCAAACGACTACCTCAATCACTTCAACTCCGCTGCCATGTTCACAATCGACGCCAAGACCAAGGGTTTCGACGCGTTCAGCGACTTCATGTGGATGAATTTCTCGAACACCAATATGACGACGGCCACGGTCACCGGACCTCGTGGGCGGGAACATGTGGCGAACTTCAACGCTGGCGCGCGACTTGTCACGAACATCTGGACCGTCGGTGTAGGCGTTCCCGTGATCGACAGCAACTCGTTCAAGACCGTGCTCTTTGTGGGTGGGCGCTTCACGCAGCCCAAATCGTCAGTGAATTGGGACCTCACCACGAGCAGCGAGTTCCTCAACAGATTCGGCAGCGCGTCGTTCAACACGACGATCTACCAGTTTATCGGCGGCATCAAGGGCGACGTGTATTTGAGCCCCGACCAGAAATTCTACTTCCCATACTATGTCGATCTTGGCTCCGGCACGCATGCCTCCACATGGCAATACGCCGGTGGCCTCGGTTGGGGGCGTAACGGCAGCTTGGTGCTCATGTATCGCGGGTTGGCCTACACCTCGAGTGCCGGCCACTTGCCAAACATTCGTTTCGCGGGTCCGCTCGTCGGTTACACCTTCAGGTTCTGAGGCAGGCGCCACACGCAAGGATGGTCGTCCGATCGGCAATTGCTATCGTCAACGCCTAACGCAGCGACGCGCCTCTCTCGGCTATTATCGTGATGACGATTTTGTATACTCATCGTGGCGTTTCCACCAAAGGCCCATTTCGTCTTCGTTGCGTCCGAGCCGGGCACGATCCAGCCACTGATACATGCCCCACAGCCCGTCGAGGCCTCGAGCATACGCCGAGTAGTTGTGATACACGATACCGTCCTTGAGGACAAAGGCACTCATGCCCGGCAGCTCGCGGACATACGTCGCCCAGTCGGTTCCGCAGTCGGACGCGATGTCACGCGCCCAGCTTTGATCTGCGACCGCAAGCGACGCCAGCGTATCACGCGGGTTGAAGTTGTATTCCATATTGCCGGAGTGCTGCTGCTCGATCGTGCAGCCGACTTGGAAATCGAGGTTGAAGTCGCTCCCGTGAGACGACGCCCACGGAAATGTCCAATTCATACGCCGTCTGTATGCCAGCAGTTTCTCGATGGACGCGCGCGAGACGGCATACAGTGTGACGCCGTGATGGGCGAGGTGAACCTCGAAACCATTGAAACCGTCCGCGATCGAGGAGCATGACGGACAGCCTGCCGTGTAGTCCTCGCCGAACATGAAGTGATATATCAACAGCTGAGAGTTTCCGCGAAAGAGATCAGCAAGCCGAGCGGGACCGTCCTCAGTCTGGAAGCGGTAATCTTTTTCAACCCGAACCCAGGGTAGCGCTTGCCGGCGACGCGCAAGCTCATCCGCGCGGCGCGTGTGTTCTTTCTCGTCCTTGAGCAGTTCGAGACGAGCCGTCAGCCATTCTTCGCGCGTAGCGATCTGTTGGGTTATCGTTTTATTGGACATCGTTGATTCTCCTTACGCGTGGCACGACCGCGAGTAGGACGCGCCAGCTGGTGAGCAAGAGACCCGCGATCGCCAAGAACGCCGTTGTGGTGCAGTTAGGACACATGGGCGCCATTGCTGCCCGCGGATGATGGTGCGACAATGCCGGCGGACTGCACGACTGATTCGTACTCAACCTTAAGTCGCGCGAACAAACTCTCAATCGGCTCCGGGTCACGCCCGTCGAGGCACGCGGCAAGCCGTTGGAGGAACGCGTGCCAACCGGCACCGTGAGCCAAGACTTCGTTCTCCGGAAGGCGGGAGTGCGTGAGCGTCAGCCGCGCGCCGCTGCCCTCCGGGAAAAGTTCCCAGCGGACCAGTGCGCCCGCAACCGGACCCACAGATGCTTCTTCCTCACTCCAAGTGTATTCAAGGACATGCGGTGGTTCGTAGATCGTAATGCGGCCCGTAGCTCCGATCCCAAAGCGCACATCCCCGCCGACGCGATCCGCGACGGCGCCGCCTGAAAACCACGTGGCCAGCAACTTTGGGTCAGTGAGATACGCCCAGACCCTTTCGATTGGACCGGGGAGATGCCGCTCAAAAAGGATTGTGCTGCGTTCGGTGATAGTGGCAAAATCTTTCACGATGCATCTTCCTTACTCAGTTCGCGCTCAAGGGCATCGAGGCGCGTTGCCCAGAAAGTTCTATAGCGAGCGAGCCAGGTATCGATCTCGGCAAGCCCGCGGGCGTCAAGCGAGTAGATACGGCGCTGGGCGTCCTGGCGCGCTCGCACGAGGCCTGCATCCCGCAGGGCACGCAAGTGCTGTGATACTGCAGGTTGCGAGATCGCAAATTTGCGCCCAAGCTCGCCCGCTGAACGCTCCCTTCTGGCGAGCAATTCGACGATTCGGCGTCGTGTGGGATCGGCTAAAGCGGCAAAAGCGTGCATGGTTTTTTACATTATAAAGTATCGGCTTA
>JAFANK010000017.1 GCA_019232725.1 Vulcanimicrobiota bacterium
TGAGCGGCTTGAGGCGGCGTTCGCCCGCGAACGGCGGTTCATCGCCGATGCGTCGCACGAACTCAAGACCCCACTGACGGTGATCAACGCCAACGCACAGATGCTGGAGCGTTGGGGCGCGCGCGATCCAAAGATCATGAGTGAAGCACTCTCGACGATCGAGACGGAAAGCGCGACCATGGCTCGGGTCATCAATGCGATGTTGACGCTTGCGAAGACCGACAACCCCGACGCGCTGACGTTTGAGACGGTGGACCTGAGCAGACTCGTGCGCGATGTTGGCGCCGCACTGCGGCCGACCGCCGACGCCAAGGGACTGACGCTCGAGCTTGAGGTCGACCCCGATCAGGAAATCCCCGTGCGCGGTGAACCGGGACTCGTGCGTCAGCTTGTGACCAATCTCACCGAGAACGCCATCAAGTTCACCGCCGCGGGAAGCGTATGGCTTGCAGTGCTCCGCCGCGGCACGGATGCCGAGCTTGTGGTGCGCGACTCCGGCCCCGGTATTCCCGCCGACGCTTTGCCGCATGTCTTTGAGCGATTTTACCGCGCGGACCCGGCACGCTCGCGCAACGTCGAAGGAACGGGACTCGGCCTCGCCGTCGTGAGTAACATTGTTCGCGTGCACGGCGGGCGCATCACGGTCGATAGCCGTGTCGGCGACGGGACGTCCTTCACCGTCGTGTTACCAGTAGCTTGATCCTCTGCAGGATCGGCGACAGCACGGGCTGGCCCTCGTTTCTCATGCAGCCCTCATCTGGGGCTTACACGAGGCTCATGCGCCTGAGCCGATAGTCAGGGTAACATGAGACGGGGCGCTCCGACTCAGCCTTGCGACCCTCTACCGGACCATGGGCAAAAAATTCACCGCCACTTTTCTACTCGCTCTCCTGTTGGCCGCTCCGCTCGGGCTGCTCGGCCAAGGCACTGCGCTCGCGGACGATGTCGTGCCCACGCAGAGCCCGCCCGTGCTGACCGTCCACTCGACCGGCGGCACGATCACACTCATCGGAAGCGATGAGCCGGGTGTGCGCGTCATTTCGAATCCGAACATGCGGCCGCGCGTCAACCGCTTCGATCCGAGTCAAATGGGCGACACGCGGATCATGCTTCCCGAGCAATTCGTGCGCCGGCCCTATGGCCACGGATACCGTGTCTACCGTTTGCCGGCTCGTCAGTTCACGGTCCCGATGGCCCGGTTCGGCAGCGAGGGGGTCAACGTCGAGAATCCCGGCGGCGATCTCTCGATCGCCGTGCCGCGTCATGCCGGAGCAGTTTTCATCAATGCGGAAGCCGGCAACGTCGAGATCCAGAAGATGCATGCGCCGTTCATCATCTCGGCGACCACGGGTGACGTTCACATGGTCAACGTCGGCGGACGAGGCCTGATCCGCACGACCACAGGTGCAGTGACGCTGGGTGGTGTTAGCGGTGACCTGCACGTGCAGACGGCAAGCGGTGCGGTGACCGTGTACGGCAGCACGGCGAACAGCGTCGACGTGCAAAGCGACAATGGGCCGATCTATTTCCGGTTCGCTCGCTGTGGCAACGGTGTCTATCGCTTCCGTTCAAAAGAAGGAACGATCAGGCTAGGTTTTCGCGCTGGTGCAAGCGCGCAGGTCGATGCGCAAAGCGACACAGGCAATGTGCAGAACCTTTTCCCCGGCACGCCTGGCGCGAGCTCAGCGGTGGTCAGCCAGACCTCAGCCCATGCCGTCTCGATGGCGGTGAACGGCGGTGGGCCGGAGATCACGGTCACGACGACCAGTGGCGACATCACGCTCGAACCTGTGGCGGAGCCGCCTCCATTGAAGTCTCAGTAGGCCTGCGTCAAGGGTGCAGTTTCGGGGCATCCCGTACTAGCAAATGCACATGGATCAGGTAGCGGTCGCGCGCAAGGAGCTGAAGCTCGGGGACGGCTGCGTCTCATATGTCGAAGCAGGGGCAGGTCCTCCGTTGTTGCTGATACATGGCATCGGCCACTCCTCAACCGCCTGGTTGCGGTCGCTGCCGGCGCTGAGCGAGCGGCATCGCGTGATCGCTTTGGATCTGCCGGGTCATGGGCATGGCACGACGGTAAACGGCAGGTACGATCCGGCGTATTTCAGCGAGCTCACGAACGCGTTTTGCGAGGCGCTTGGCCTGGCATCGGTCGACGTGGTCGGCACGTCCCTTGGCGGTCTCGTGGCGCTACTCAGCGTGCTTGGGCAGCCCGAGCGATTCCGCAGAGTGGTTCTGGTGAGCCCGCTGGGATTCACCAAGCCGCCCGTGCCGCCGCTCGACGATGCCGTGTTGCACCTTTTTGGGCTGTGGCTATCGTTCCCACGCACGCGTGCGCTCGTGCGTGCCGGATACGCGGCCGGTTTTTTTGATCCCAGCCGTATTGATGATGCGTCAGTTGATGAGATCACCGCGCACGCGCAAAGCCAAGCGCGCTTAGATGCGGCGCGCCGTACCCTGCGCGAGATATTTCATTTCTCCAAACGTCTTGCGCCGCTGCACGCGCGCCTCGCGGATCTTCATCACCCGACGCTCGTCATCTGGGGCCGCAATGACCCGGTGTTGCCGGCAAAGGATGCCGAAATCGCACGGCGGGTATTGCCCGCCCCGCGCATCGAAGTGTTCGAGCGTTGCGGCCATAACCCGCACATCGAACAGTCCGAGGCGTTTTGCGCACTGGTGCTCGAGTTTTTAACCACCGCGTAAGGTCCGCTGTTGCCGGACTCTTCTGCGCGACACTCATTTCCGCGCCACCAGCAAACGCAAACCCCCCAACTCCGGCCCCAGCGGTAAGCCCATCGGCTACACCGACACCTGTGCCGCTCATCGTCCCCCCGCACGATGCGCCGCCGGTGCGTGCGACGACACGCCCGATCGTCCCCGCCTATACAGCTAGCACGCCTGT